>NZ_JBFUBE010000006.1:0-238266 GCF_056405915.1 Flavobacterium sp. P1_E4 | reverse complement strand
AGTCAATTTAGAGGAGTGAGAAATATAGATTTTTTCTTGTTCAGATTATCTAATCTTTTTGCATAATCCCCAACTTTTGCACCTGATCCCTTTTGCACCTGATCCATTATAAAAATATTAAATCAGTTTTTGAGCAAAAAAAAAATCCAAAATCAAATGACTTTGGAGTTTTGTAATTTTTGTGGGCGATGAGGGGTTCGAACCCCCGACCCCCTCGGTGTAAACGAGGTGCTCTGAACCAGCTGAGCTAATCGCCCTATTTTACTAGGTTGCTATCATTTTGTGATTGCGAGTGCAAATATAGGCTAGTTTTTCGCTTATGCAAAACATTTTTAAAGAATTTTTACTTTTTATTTTATAAAAATATTCAGTTTGCTGGTATTTAGTGTTTTAAAAAGTGAAAAAAATGCAATAAAAATGAATTTAATTCTTAATTGAGATGCTCAGAGACTAAGTTGCTAAGATTCTAAATTGAAAAATAAGTCCAATTGTTATAATCAGTGGGCTATTGTACTATTAGGATTAATCTTTTTTACTGTTTTTGGCTTCAATCCAACGCGACATGTATTTGGTGCTGTTTAAAGTGTGGTGTTGTAGCAAAGCTCCAAAGAAATTATCCAAACGATGTTGCTGTAAGTTGGAGAGTAAAAATTGAATTTTGGCTGCAAAATCATTTTCAAAATGTTTTTTCGAATAGCGTTGATTGATAATAGCAATCCCATTCTGTTGTTTGGCCGTCCAAAGCTCTTTGTCTAGATACAATTCTACGGCGGCTTCTATAAATTCGTTTACATCATCAGTTACAAATCCATTCCAAGGAAAATTTCCCTGCATGGATTCGGCACCAATAGTGGTTGTAATACTCGGTGTTCCGCATTGCATGGCTTCAATCAGTTTTCCTTTTATACCTGCACCAAAACGCAATGGAGCCAAAACAACTCTTGCATTTTGAACTACTTCGTTGGCATCAATCGCTCGTCCCTTTATATGGAAACCTTCTTTTGGTTGATGCAATTGCATTACTTTTTGGGAAGGATAAGCTCCATAAACATGAAGATTGGTATCTGGCAATTGTTTTTTTAGCAAAGACCAAATTGTTTCTTTTAGATATTGAACGGCATTCCAATTGGGTTCATGAAGAAAGTTGCCTATAAAAATAAAATCATTCCTTTCCTCAAAAGAAGGAAGCTTTTCAAAAGTTGCTTCCGAAATAGGCTCTAACAAAAAAGGCAAATAATACAGTAGTTTTTCGTCTATCTTAAAAGTCGTTTTCAATAATTCCATTTCAAATTCCGAAATCATTAAGGACAAGTCGCATCTCAAAATACTAGCGATTTCCCTTTTAGCGATATCTTCCTTTAGTAAATCAGAAAGAGTAAATTCACGTTTTTCTTTGAATGCTTTTTGCCTTGCCAAACGCAAACAATGCAGGTCTTCGGTGTCTAATATTCGTAGTGCATCGGGACATTTTTCGGCAATGCGCCACCCGAATTGTTCTTCGATCATAAATCGGTCAAATAAAACAACGGCTGGATTCAGTTCTTTTACAAAAACATCAAAACTGCTGCAATTCAAAGTAATTGATTTTTTGTCGACATTCAGTGAGTCCAAATCGACCATAAAATCACTGTCCATAGCCGGACTCGCAAATGTAATGGCATACCCTTGTTGCTGAAATTGGGTAATCAATTGCAACATTCGACCACCTGCAGCCGAAGAATTGGGTTCAGGCCATACAAAACCAATGATTAAAAGCGTTTGAATTTGAGTCATGCTAATTAAGATAATGGTGCAAAATAATGCAATTTAGGTGGTTAAAGCATCATTTTAAGAGGAAAATCAACAGGAAAACACTAATTTTGCAGTTCTAAATTGCATATTATGCTTGGATTAAAATTAGTTACCGACCCGCGTTGGGTAAATATAGTAGAAACCAATATTGAAGAAATATTGACCGATCACGCTTGGTGTGAACAAAAAGCGGCTTCCAATGCTATTAGTTTGATTACTTACAATTCAGAGTTGGAAGAACTGGTAACGGAATTATTGGTCATTGCCAAAGAAGAATTGGATCACTTGCAACTGGTACACAATTTAATAAAAAGCAGAGGATTGACTTTGGGTAGGGAACGAAAAGATCATTATGTAAATGAGCTTTTTAAATTCATGAAAAAAGACGGAAGCCGCAAAGATGCTTTGGTAGATCGATTGTTGTTCTCGGCTATGATCGAAGCCAGAAGTTGTGAGCGATTCAAAGTGTTGTCTGAGAATATAAAAGATCCTGAATTAGCTAAGTTTTATAGGGATCTTATGATTTCGGAAGCGGGACATTACACTACTTTTCTCGGCTTTGCCAGAAAATATGTAGACAATTTTGATGTTGATAAACGTTGGCAAGAATGGATTGAGTTTGAAACTTCGATTATTGTCAATTACGGTAAAAATGAAACCGTGCACGGATAAACTAACCTTTGAACGATACATTTTGTAGTTGTGTTCGATTAGTGTTATTTTTCTTTTTTTGAATGATGGCAAAAAAGCAGAATGTTGACTTTTAGCCCCGATAGAAGTGGAAATCCTTTCTATTTTTTCTTTAAAAATAGAAAGATTGAAATGGATAGCGGGACAATCTTTCTAAAATTGCCTAATCTTTCTGCTTCAAAATCAATTAATCGAATCCAGATTTTAAGTTTTTATTTATTAATTCACACCAATCACAGATGGCATCAATAAGTTATAAAGCAATATTTTTTAAGGTTTTAAAATATATAGGAATCACCCTTGTGGTTTTATTGGCGTTGATGTTTATCACGCCTTTGGTTTTTTCTGATAAAATTAGAGAACAGGTAAAGAAAACAGCCAATGAAAAATTAAACGGTGAGCTGAATTATTCGGAGGCCAAAGTTTCTTTTTTTACCCACTTTCCTTCATTGACTTTGACTTTGGCTGATTTCAAACTAAATGGATCGGCTCCTTTTCAAAATGAGAAATTCATCGCTGCAGATGAGGTTGCTTTTGGAATTAATTTGAGCAGTCTTGTTTTTGGAAAAACCATCAAAATTGATCAAATTTTCCTTTCCAATTCATTGATCAATGTCAAAGTAAATAAAAAAGGGGAGGCCAATTATAATGTATACATTGCAGAGGCATCAACCGCTCCAAAAGAAGAATCGGAAACGGGATTAAAGCTTGAAGAAATCGAAGTCACAAACAGCAAACTTATTTATGATGATCAATCTGCGAATATTCATGTAGATGCTTTAGGGTTTAATTATTTAGGGAATGGAGATTTTAGCAAAGAGATATTTGCTTTGCATTCAAAAGCAAAAATCGAAAAACTAAATGTCATTTATGAAAATGAACCCTACTTGATGAATAAAAAAGTGGATGGGGATTTAATTACCAAAATAAACACCAATTCACTATCATTTGTTTTTGAGCAAAACGACCTTTTCATTAATAAGTTGTTAGTTGATTTTACCGGAAAATTCGATTTTTTAAAGGATGGTTATGATATTGATTTTAAAATAAAATCAAACAAAAGTAATTTGAATGATCTTTTTACTGCTTTCCCGCCTAAGTATATTACTTGGTTGAAAGATACTGAGTTAAAAGGGAGTGTAGATTTATTGCTGACGCTTAAGGGGAAATATATTGCATCTCAAAATCTGGGTCCAGATTTAAATTTAAATTTTAAGCTAAAAGACGGATTTGTAAATTATAAAAAAAGTGCTTTCCCAATTTCCAACTTAAATATGGATATTGTTACAAAAGTGCCTTCTTTGAATCCGGAACTTTTACAACTGGATGCCAAAAATGTGTCTTTGAATATTGAAAAAAATTATCTTAAAACACAATTAAAAGTTAACGGGATGTCTACTCCGGACATTGATTTGGTTTTGAATTCTCAAATCGATTTGGAGAAATTAAATCGCGCACTCGGAGTCTCGGATATAGAATTAAAAGGAATGCTTGTAAGTGATTTGAAAGCCAAAGGGAAATACGATCAAAAGCAGAGACTTTTTCCAAATACAAATGGAACATTGAATTTGAAAAACGGATTTGTAAAAACTCCATATTACCCAAATCCAATAACCGATATGAATATTGTTTCGAAAATAGAGAATCAAAAAGGAACTTATGATGGTCTTTCGGTAGTGTTAAAACCAGCTAGTTTTACTTTTGAAGGAGAATCTTTTTTGGTGGAAGCCGATTTGAAAAATTTTGATGATTTGAATTATGATATTAAGGCAAAAGGGACTTTGAATATCAGTAAAATTTACAAGGTGTTTTCTCAAAAAGGATTGGATGTTGATGGTTTCATAAAAGCAGATTTGGAATTGAAAGGAATTCAAAGTTATGCCGAAAAAGGAAATTACAGCAAATTGCAAAATAAAGGAACACTTGAGCTTCGAAATATAAATGTACAAACGGAGTATTTGCCTAAATCATTGTTGATTAAAGAAGGAATATTTAGGTTCAATCAGGATAAAATGTCGTTTAATACCTTTTTGGCTTCTTATGGTCAGTCCGATTTTAAACTGAATGGTTATTTGCAAAATGTATTCAATTTCATGTCGTCTAAAAATGGAATTTTGAGAGGATCGTTTACGTTAAATTCAAAATACATCAATATTGATGAATTTATGTCTAGTACATCGACAGCTCCAGTTGCTACAACAACTGCTGCTCCTGATACTACTACACAGCCTACAGCTCAAGAAACTGGGGTGATCCTTGTTCCTTCAAATCTTGATTTGCAATTTTATGCAACGGCCCACAAAATCAATTATCAAGGACTTATATTGCAAGACGGAAAAGGTGCAGTAAAAATGAAAAACGGGAAAATGGTAATGCAAAATACCGGATTCAATTTGATAGGTTGTAATGTTACCATGAATGCTGCGTACCAAGGAATGACTCCTAAAAAAGCGGTCTTTGAATATGAAATTAAAGCGACTGATTTTGATATAAAAAGAGCTTATAAGGAAGTGAAGATGTTCAAAGAAATGGCAAGTGCTGCTGAAAACGCGGAAGGAATTGTCTCGTTGGACTATAAAATAAAAGGAAGGTTGAATCAACAAATGATGCCTGTTTATCCTTCGTTAATAGGTGGAGGTGTGCTGTCTATAAAAGATGTGAAAGTAAAAGGCATGAAAATGTTTAATGCTGTGGGTAAGACCACAGATCATGAGGAGATTAAGAATCCTGAACTGTCTAAAGTTGATATCAAATCAACAGTAAAAAATAACATTATTACCGTTGAGCGCTTTAAATTTAAATTTGCAGGTTTCAGACCAAGAATTGAAGGGACATCAAGTCTAGATGGTAAATTAAATATCAAAATGAGATTGGGATTGCCTCCTTTAGGAATTATTGGAATTCCGTTAACAGTTACAGGAACTAAGGATAATCCAAAAGTGAAAGTAGGTAAAAAAGGGGATGAAATAGAGGAAACTAAAGATACGGAAGAGTAAGGACTAAGATTTTTGTATTGCTATAATCGAGCATAAAAAAAACAGTACAAAGTGCGTTTATGACATTGTCAGCGCAGTTTGTGCTGTTTGTTTTTTATTTGGAAGCCTCCGGTAAATTATGGTAGATGTAATCTCCATGAATACCAGTGAATGCCAATTTTAGTTGGTCAAAAAAAGTTTTGCTGTCGGCTTCTTTGGGCCATGCGGCTTTTACTAATTCGTCTTGTTTTTGGTTTGATTTTTCTATGTCACCAAAAGAGTTATAAAAAACAGCTTCCATAAAATCCCTGCTGTCAGAACCCCAAGCGTGACGAAACGGATAATATCCTTGGATGTAAGGATCTTTTAGGGTAACTTTTTCATTGTATTCTTTCATCCCTTTTCCTTTTCCGGTCATTGACATTTGTGATTTGCGAATGTAAACAATCATAGGTTCTTTTGAGGAGGCTTTGAATTCTTTCATACCTATTGTTTCAATGGAAGAGTAAATTTCGTCTGAGTGCATCGGAACATAATAGCTACGTTGTTTGTCAAAAAAAGCGGTTCTTGCTTTTTCATCAGGCCATGCTTTTTTTTCAAGATCATCAGAGATAGCTTGTGCTTTTTCAATGTCTTCCCAGGTTTTATAGACATTTACCATAATAACTTCTGTGCTATTTCCGGTGTAATAGTGAGTCAGGATTTCCGAGCCAATTATTAAATCATTTTTGCTCGTTACTTTGTCAAAGTACTCTTGTTCCGTTGCCTTCCAGTCTTTACCGTCGGTATCTAAATTTCTGTGTAGGGTTGTCATCGTAATAAAAACAGGTTTGGGGGGATCTTGAGCGTGAATATTCACACTTAGAAGGAATGTTAAAATTAACATTCCCAACGAAAAAAAAGGTCTCTTTCTCATAATAAATTAAAAATTAAGTGATTAATTAACAAAAAACATATATAAATTTAGTTAATTGTTAATCAAGTAGTTATAAAATTTCAATTTATTTTTAAGAGAAAAATTAAGGATTGTTTAAACCTCTTTATTTAACGGCAATTCGGCTACTACAAAGGTACTTCCACCAATATAGATGAAATCATCTTTTGTAGAATTATTCTGAGCCTGAGTGTAGGCCTCTGTAACAGATTCGTATGTTTTTCCGATTAGTAAAAATTGCAATGCTTTTTCCTGTAACAATTTAGCATCTAGACCTCTTGGGATATTCGGTTTGCAAAAGTAATAAGTCGCTTTTTTTGGAAATAACGGTAATACTTCCTCTAGTTCCTTGTCATTGACAACTCCCAATACAATATGCAAGTGATCAAAAGTCTCTTTTTGTATTTGATTCAAAACAATTTCGAGACCATTTTTGTTGTGTGCCGTGTCGCAAATCACTTTAGGATTTGTTCCAAGTTGCTGCCATCTTCCTTGTAATCCAGTGTTTTTTACCACATGGAGCAATCCCGATTTTATGTTTTCGTCACTTACTTTAAAATTCGTTTGTTCGTTTAAAATTTTGAAAGTTTGAGTAACCGTTTTTTTATTGTGTTCTTGATAATCACCAATTAAATCGGAAGGATATGTTTCTGAAATTAAATCGGAAGCAAAATAGATTTCGGCTTTATTTTCTTTGGCTTTCGCCAAAAACACGGGTTGGGTTACAGAAGTATATTCGCCAATAACAACAGGAATTTCAGGTTTGATAATTCCTGCTTTTTCGGTTGCAATTAATTCCAAGGTGTTGCCCAAAAACTGAACATGATCAATGCCAATATTGGTTATTACAGAAACTAATGGCGTGATAATATTTGTGGCGTCCAGTCTTCCGCCCAATCCCACTTCAATAATGGCGATATCAACTTTTTCTTTGGCAAAATAATCAAAGGCCAAGCCAACAGACATTTCGAAGAAACTCATATCATTAGCTTCAAAAAAGGATTTGTGTTGTTCGATGAATTCGCAAACAAATGCTTCGGAGATTTCAGCTCCATTTATCTTGATTCGTTCCCGAAAATCTTTTAGATGAGGTGAAGTATAAAGCCCAACTTTATATCCTACTTCTTGTAGAATAGAAGCTAGCATATGTGAGGTAGAACCCTTACCATTGGTTCCGGCAACGTGGATGCATTTTATCTTTTTATGAGGATTATCAAGATGATCCGCCAATAAATTAACATTGGTCAAGTCTTTTTTATAAGCCGAAGCCCCTTGCAATTGATACATTGGAAGTTGATTAAACATCCAGTTTGTGGTTTCTTGATAGTTCATTATTTTTTGATAAAATAGTTGTGAATTGAAATAATTTTCGCTTTTTTTAGTTTAATATTACAGTGAAATTATTTTATGCAAAATTGAAATATTTTTTACAATTAATGATTATAAACCCAGAATAATATATGTTTAGTTTCATACAATTACAAGCTGATACTCTTACCAATGCTGCGTCCAATGTTGTTATCGAAAAAATAGCACCCAATACAGAAATCTCCGTTTTAGGCTTTATTCTAAAAGGAGGATTTTTTTTAATCCCTATTGCAATCTTATTATTTTACACTTTTTATGTGATTATCGAACGCTATTTGTTCATTAATAAAAGATCGAAAGTTGATCCTCTTTTGATGCGAGATGTTCGCGATCACCTGACTTCAGGAAATTTTGATTTGGCTCGTACCATCACTGAAAGAACAGATACCGCATCCGGAAATGTGATTAAAGAAGGAATTTTATTAATAGGTCGTCCCATTGCCGAAATCGAGTCGAATATGGATCGTGCCGCCGATATCGAAATTGCCGAAATGGAACAACATTTAGGACAATTGGGATTGATTGCGGGTATTGCTCCAACGCTTGGATTTATCGGAACTATTTCTGGGGTAATCAAGATTTTTTACAGCATTTCGGTAACTGAAAACATCAGTATCGGGAATATTTCGGGAGGTTTATATGAAAAAATGATCAGTAGTGGTTCTGGATTAATCGTGGGAATTATTGCCTACAGTGCCTATCACTTGCTGAACGGAAAGATTGATAACTATGCCTTGAAAGTGCAAAAACAAATATTGGAATTCGTGAATATCATTCAAAAAGCATAAATTATGTCCATCAAAAGAAAAAGAAGATTTCACGCCGAAGTCGCCACTTCATCCTTGAGTGACATCATGTTTTTTTTGTTGCTATTTTTCTTGATTATCTCCACTTTGGCCAACCCAAATGTCATCAAAATGACGTTGCCAAAGTCAAAAACCAACGAAAAAACCAATCATCAATACATCAGTTTATCGGTTACGGAAGACAAGAAATTCTTTATCGATAAGCAACCTGTTGCTTTCGAAGAACTAGAAACTACTTTGATGTCCAAAATGAACACTCAAAAAGACCAAACAGTTATTGTTAGAATTCCGTTCAATCTGCAGGTACAGGATTTGGTTGATGTGTTGCAAATAGGAGTGAAGAACAACTTAAAATTTGTTATCGCCACAAGTCCGAAGTAAATTCGATAAATTAATTGGGCGTGCCACCATAAAAAAAAGGAGCCAACTTACCATTGCGGTTAGTCGGCTCCTTTTTTTATGCTGTCGGGCTATTCGCGCTACTTCGGTAGCTTGCTTCAAACGAAGTTCACTGAACTCCTATGGAAATAAATGTATAGTGAAGTAATCCCTTACGCGAATTGCCGAAACACGAGATGTTTTAATAACCTAAAAAAACAAAAGCGTAACATTTTTAAAAAGAGTGTACTAATAAATTTTAGGGATTAATTTAAAAGTACATTTTATGGAAAACATTTCAAGGCGGTCTTTTGTTAATAAATTTGGTTTAGGTGTTGGAGCAACTGTTGTTATGACAACGCTCCCTTCTTACATAACTCAGGCAGAAAATATTCAGAAACCATATACAGGGAAGAAGATGAATATTGCGCTTTGTGGTTTAGGAAATTATGCAACTATGTTAGCGGTAGGAATTGAAGTTTCTGAATATTGCAACTTAGCGGGAATAGTAACTGGGACACCTGAAAAAGCTGAAAAGTGGAAAAAACAATACAATATTCCCGAAAAGAACATTTATAATTATCAGAATTTCGACGAAATAATCAATAACAAAGATATAGATCTAGTTTATGTTGTTTTGCCAAATGGTTTGCACAAAGATTTTGTAATTCGTTCAGCTAAAGCAGGCAAACATGTAATTACAGAAAAGCCAATGGCGATTTCTGTTGCTGATTGTGAAGAAATGATAAATGCCTGTAACGATCATAATGTTCAGTTGGCTATTGGTTATCGCTTACATTACGAGCCAACACATTTAGAAATTAAAAGGTTGGGACAAGAAAAAGTTTTTGGTCAAGTACGATTTATAGAAGCCTCCCTTGGATACAAAACCTATGATACTCTTGATAAAAAAACAATCGTTGATAAAAGCAGCCGAAGTGAATGGAGACTAAATAAGAAATTGTCAGGTGGTGGTCCTTTGATGGATTTAGGGATTTATTGCATCCAGGCTAGTCGTTATGTTTTGGGCGAAGAGCCAATTGCTGTTACGGCACAATTTGGCACAGTGAATGATAAAAATAGATTTTCGGAGACAGAGGAAAGTATATCTTGGCAAATGGAATTTCCGAGTGGGGCAACTGCAAATTGCAACACTTCTTGTGGCTACAATATTGATAGATTCTACGCATCGGCTGATGAGGGCAGTTTTGAATTAAGTCCAGCATTGAGTTATGGACCTTTTGAAGGTAAAACTTCAGAGAAAGAATTAAAATTTCCTGTAATTAATCAGCAACAAACACAATTAGATGAAATTTGTAAAGTATTATTGGAAAATAAAAAATTACCAAATCATATTACAGGAGAAGAAGGATTAAAGGATATAAAAGTCATTAATGCAATTTATAAATCCGCTGAGACGGGAAAGAAAGTTCTTTTGAAAAACTAAACTCGTAGACTAGCCCCGATGGAAGTGGCATCCTTTTTACAAAAATACCCTGTCAGGGTTTTAAACCCTGACAGGGTATTTTTGTAAAAAGATATAACGGACAGCGGGACAACTGTTGATGAAAAGCAAAAAAGTTGTGCTCCTAATTATTTGATTAATTCAATTTGAAATTATATTCAATCCTTCCAACTTGCTTTTCGGGAGCGTCATTGCTGGCGTCCCATTTGGTGTTCATAGCTGCAATTCGGGCTTGATCTAATAGGCATTTTGCTGTGTTGGTAGTGCCTTTTATACCCGCAGTTGCGTTGATGGTGTTCCCATTTCTATCGACAGAAACTTCCACGACTACTTTGCCAGATTCGTTGCAAGTGTATTTTGGAGCGGGTTTGGAGAGTGCTTTTCTATTGCCAAGCGAATAACCGGAACCTCCTCCGGTGCCACCACCAGAACCACCGCCACTACCAGGGCCGTAACCGCTGCCATTGCCAATGCCATGTCCAGTTCCATTTCCGCCGCCGGTACCACCACCAGAACCACCTGTGCCGTAATAGCCGGTTGCGGCCAAGCTTCCGTTGGATTTTCCTTTGTTACCTGCAGTTTTATCATCGCCATCACCGCCTTTGTTGGAGCCTTTTAAAATGCTTGACAAAGCATCGTTTGTAGAATTGGATACTTTTGGTTTAACCACTTCGGGTTTCGGAGTTTCTTTGACAACGACTTCAGTTTTTTTAGGTTTTTCTTTCTGCGGAATAACGACGCTTTCATCGGTAGCATTTTCTTGAGACAAAATAGCTTCGTCGGGAGTGCTTTTGGCCGGAATTTGTTTGACGTGATTCTGAACATTCAGAACCTCGCTTTGCGTATTTTTTCCTGATCCCAAATCGCTGTCACCAAAGTTTAAGGTAACACCTCCGCCACCTCCGCCGCTGCCTATCATTTCTTCCAGATTGGATGGTGGCCAAAAACGGATGAAAAACAACAGCAGCAATAAGGATGCATAAATGAGTATGGATAGGGCTAATGATTTCTTTTGATCGTTGGAAAGTGTAGAACTCATTGTGGAAATATATTAAAAATAGGTATTTATAAAAAACGTTGAAAAGTACTAAAAATTGTTAGAAGTAAAAAGTATGGCTGTGACTATTTGTTGAAAGATAAAGTTTAACTTTTGTGTAAAATAAATTTTTACTAGGTCATTTAGGAGCGATTGAAAAGCGGTTTAAAATAAAATGCCACAATCCTATTTTTCATAGTAATTGTGGCATAAAATGTAGTGTATTAGTAAGGTTTAATCTAAGCCTTCCAAGAATCCTGTATGAGCGCTTTTTAGAGCAAAATTGGAATCGTATAATAAAGGCCAATCATTTCCTATGTGATTTAAGTCCGTACTATATGGAATCCAGGATTCATTATCCTTCATTCCCCAAACCGTTAAAGCATATTTGTTTGCCGCAGGAATCGCATTGTATATTTTGACGATCTCTTTGTATTTTTCTTTTTGAGCCAGTCTTCTTTCATTGGTAAAAGAATTAATATCATTTGCTGGATTCACTTGAATATCCAACTCAGAAAAATGAATTTTTAGACCTTTGGTAACAGCTCTATTAATATCAGTTTCGATTTGAGTTTTTGTTGGACTTAAATAAGTGTTATGCATTTGATAACCTATACCATCAATAAGATTACTTGTTTTTAAATCATCTATTATTGAAAACATTTTATTCTGTTTAGGAATATTCGTTGCAGTAGCATAATCATTATAAAACAATAATAGTTTTTTATCACCTGCTGCATTTGCTGCATCTCTAGCCCATTTAAAGCAATCTTTAATATAGTTTGGGCCCATTCTTTGAAGAAAAATAGTGTTTCTCAAGTTACCGCTAGTATCATCTACACCTTCATTTACTACATCCCAGGATTTTACTTTTCCCGCATAATGAGTAACAACATCCGTAATGTATTTTTTTACTTCGGCAGCAAATTCTGCATCGGTGCCAGAAAAATTAGTTAACCAACTTGGCACTGCATTATGCCATACCAAGGCGTGTCCATGAACATTGATGCCATTTGCATTTCCGTAAGCAACAATTTTATCTGCAGCAGCCCAGTTGTAAACACCACTTGAAATTGAAATTGGATCCATTTTCATTTCATACTCAGCCGAAATGCTGCTAAATTCATTTTTTAAAATTGCATCATATGAACTTCCGGTGGTTAATTGTGAAGCCTTTACAGCCATACCCACAAAAAATGGATTTGCTAATTTATTTGCTTTAACTTTTAGAAAAGTAGGATCCTCGGCAACGTTACTTGAACCCGTTGTTACAACACTAATTACATTTGAATAACCCGAAATCTGTGAGTCTCTTTTAGCTCTAATTCTGTAAAAATACTGAGTTCCACTATTTAAACCCACAACTATTTCATTTAAATCAGATACTGATTTTGAATTGTAATTTGGAACGAAAGTTGCAAAATCAGCGCTTGTAGAAACATCCAAAAGATAACTTTGAGCGGTGGAAATAAAGCTCCATTTGGCCTTAAAACCAGTATCATTTATATCTGTGGACGCATTTGCGATAGGGGCAGTTAAAGTATCAGCAATTATGGTGTCTTCTTTTGAACAAGAATTCAGAAAAAGCATAATGCTTGTTAAAACCAATAAAAATTTATGTTTCATTTTTTTATATTTTAGAATAGATTCAAGAAAAATATTCTTTATCACTTACAATTTAATTTACGAATTCATTTTTCACAAAAAAGGTTGTATTTGACCACAACCTTTTTAAAGTAAAAAACTAACTCAAACCATTTAAACTATTTGTAACGAACTTTAATGTTATCGTATTTTATTGTGCTAGGATTTGGTGTATCACCTTGAGCGATTCCAACCTTAATTTCATTTACTTTAGAAGCATCCAAGGTCGCAGCTGAATTGCTTCCAAAACCCCAATTATCCTTAAAATCGGCTAAAGTTATTGTCTTAGTAGACCAATTTACATCCGTTATTTTGAAATTATATCCGTAGTCTTTGCCATCGATAGTATTCAATTGAATGGCAAATTGTGCTCCTATAACATTTGCACTTACATCAATATCTATAAAAGTTCTTGTTGCATCTGTATTTGTTGCGCTCAAGAAACTAGCTCCGCCACCACCGCTGCTGCCGTTGTAGCCATTTGCAGTTGAGCCAGTCCAAGTTAGGGCTGCATAATTACCTGTTGGTCCGCCTGCAGTACTTGCATTAAAAGAATCGACATCTCCATAAGAGCTCCAAGACTCTCTGGAACCACCTCCATCAAAATTAGACACGAGTACTACTTTTTCAAAATCAATTGATTTTGTAGCAGTTCCTCCAGGAGTGGTAATTACCAATTCTTCACCAGAAGCAGCATTTGACGGTAAACCAATAATAATTGAAGTAGATGAGCTTACGGTATAACTTATCGCTTTTCCTCCTAAGGTTACCGAAGAAATATTATAAAACCATGTACCCTCAATTGCAAGTGGAAAACCTGGTGTTGCCACAGCAGGTACGGTTTTAGCAATAGTTGGATTAGGCTGTAAAATCTCTATGTTTTTAGTAACAGAACCCGTTGCAGTAACAAATGTGATTGGTTGTACTCCAAATCTGCTTCCTAATTTATCATCAAAAGGGATAGTGAAAATAAACGCATTATCTGAATTATAGTTAGGATTGAAACTGACATCAATTTTATTATCAAGAGTTATTTTTTTTAATCCAGACAATCCTTCACCTTCCACTCTAATTTTCCTTAGTGGAAAAGTTTGATTTAATAAATCACCCGGTTCAGAAACCATTGCGTCAACGTTTGCAGTAACTGCATCGTCATTTTGGCATCCTGTGAAAGAAGCCAAAACCAAAAGAATTATAATGCTATATTTTATTTTATTGATCATCATATGAAAATTAATTAAAGTTAAAAGGAACTGGAGGTTCTAACAATGACGGATTAGTATCAATTGCAGATTGTGGCAAAGGCAATTCAAAATAATCGCTTGTTGGAGTTATCTTTCTAGAAACTAAAACCGTTCTGTCATCATCAGAATAAAAACCAACTTCCTGTTGCGAAATAATTGCTGTTGCTTCAGCTAGACCACGACGTTTTAGGTCAAAGAAATATTGCCCTTCAAGTGCAAATTCAATTCTTCTTTCATTAAACAACTCGTCTCTTGTAAGTACTGTTTTAATTGGTAATCCTGCTCTAGTTCTCACTTCGTTGAAGGCTTTTAACGCTGATCCATTTGCTGTAGAATTGGCTCCAGCCAAAATTGCTTCGGCATGCATTAATAAAATATCAGAGTATCTTAATATAATTGTGTTTTGTGATGTTCTCATAAAAAATACATCATTTCTCTCTGCAGCAGAACCTACAATATACTTTCTGAAATTAGATGCCGTAGAAGAGAGTATTTTTTTATATCTGAAACCACCTTCCTTTTTTAACAATTCAGGATAAAAGTCGCCGTCGGTCATGATAGTATTCTTTTTTCTGATATCCTTTGCTTCAAAACCGTCTTGTAATGAAATAGAAGGCAAGTAGACACCCCATCCGTCACCGCCGCCAGTTATTCCAGTACCATTAGGAACTATGTAGGCTTGATTTGTATTTTGAGTTCCCCATTCGGTAGCAATAGCTTTCCATTGTAGAGCAAACATACTCTCTGCGCTATTATTGTTTTCTGGACTGCTAAACAAGTTTCCATATTCTTGAATTAGGGAATATTGTGTCCCCATAATTTCTTGGGTTAAACTAGCACACTCAGCATATTCATGTAGCGTTAAATGTACTTTTGCTAGAATACCCTTGGCTACTGTTCTATTGACATACCCTTTCTTTAATGACTTTTCAGGTAAATTTGCAGCGGCATATTCTAAATCTTGTTTTATAAATTTATAAACATCTTCTACAAGATTTCTTTTTGGCTGCGCAGCAGAACCTGCTTTATCAATGATAGGCACAGCGCCAAAAGTTCTCACTAAATAGAAATAAGCATTTGCTCTCATAAATCGTGATATCGCAATCGAATTTTTATAAGCTGCTTCTGGTAATTCGCTTTTTCTGTCTTCAACCAACTTCATTAAATTATTTGATTGATCAACAACCGAAAATAAAGAAACGTATCCTTCTGTTAAAATTGGATTTTGTGATGTTACCTGAGCATTTAGAAATTGTGCATAAGCTCCATCAAATGTAAAAGCGTTACCAGCATACATATCTCCTACAGCAATTAAGAATTTATCATTAAAAGCAAACCAAGGTTTGAAGTACAAACTCTCGGCGATTCCGTCAAAAGCTGTAATTCCTTCGGGTAAATCACTAGGCGTTAATTGATTTTCAGATGGTGCATTCAAAAATTCATCTGAACAAGAATACAAAGACAGCAATGGTATGAGCATTCCCATCATAAAAAGTTTAAAAAGTCTTTTCATAACTATTATTTTTTTATATTAATGACTATTAATCATTAAGTTAGATACTATTTTATTTAAGTTTTAGAATTTCAAATCTACCCCTATAGAAGTCGTTCTTGGAACAGGGTATCTCCCTAAATCAATACCACTCAATGTTATATTTTGATCTAAATTTCCTAAAGCAGGATCAAATCCTGAATATTTTGTAAACGTGTACAGATTTTGCACATTTGCATAGAATCGAACACTAGAGAAAATAGAATTATCGAATATCTTAGTTGGCAGATCATAGCTCAAAGAAACATTTTGAATTCTTAAATAAGAGCCGTCTTCAACAAATCTGTTCGAGATTCTACCATTTCCATTTGGATCAGTAAGCGTAATTCTAGGCACATTTGTATTTTCGTTTACACCTGCTTCAAACGCATTTAAAGCATCAGTACCTACGTTTGCGTATCGATCTCCAAATCCTGGATAGATACCATCTGTATAATGGCGTGTAAAGTTGTAGATTTCGTTGCCTTGGCTTCCTGTTAAAACAATTCCTAAAGTGATGTTTTTGTATTTGAAAGTATTCGTGAATGAATACGTAAAATCAGGAATTGCACTTCCAATTGCAGTTTGATCTTTAGCATCAATTTTTCCATCTCCATTAAGATCTTTAAAACGGATATCACCAACAGCTGTCCCTGTTTCCTGAGTAGGTCCTGCAGCTAGTTCCGCATCACTTTTAAACAATCCGTCAGTAACATATCCATAAAATTGTCCTACTGGTTGTCCTTCTGTAGTTTTAGTAACGGTATATAAGTCGAATTGTACTTTCCCTAATAAAGATTTACCATCACCTTGAAAACTAGTTAACTTATTATTGTATTGTGATAAAATAATAGTACTATCCCAAGTGAAATTTTCAGTTACAATATTTCTTGTATTTAGTGTAAATTCTACTCCTTTAGTTTCAATTTCACCCGTATTCAAATAGTAGTTAAGAGCACTTTGATTGGATTCGTCGTTGATTTGTTTTGTTAAGAAATCGGAAGATTTTTTAATATAATAATCAAATGCAAACTTTACTCTATTATTAAGCATATCTAAATCAAGACCAGCATTGAAAGATTTTAGTGACTCCCATTTAATATCAGGATTACCTAAGTTATCAATTGTTGGAGATGAGCCTCCAAATGGAGATGGAGTTAAAGTTAAAATGGTTTCGTATCTATTGGCTGGAATATTTTGATTTCCTACCGAACCGTAACCAACTCTAAACTTCAAATAATTTATGGTATTTGATAATGGCTCAAAGAATTTTTCGTTACTCACAGTCCAACCTCCAGAAAATGATGGGAAATACCCCCATTTATTATTCGGTCCAAAGTTTGAAGAAGCATCAGCTCTTAAAGAAGCAGAGAATGAATATCTATCTAAAAAACTATAATTTAATCTCGAAATATAAGAAGTCATCGACCATCTGCCAGAACCATTTTGGTTTAAAGCAGTATCAATATCACCTAAATTTAAGTTGGTAAAATCTTTATTTAAAAAATCCCCAGTTCTGTAACCGCTTAAATATTCCCATTGACTTTCTTGAGCCTCCTGACCTAATAGAAAAGTGAAGTTGTGTTTTTCATTGAAGGTTTTATTATAAGTCAAATAATTTTTGATACTCCAATAAAAGCTTTGGTCCTGTTGTTTGAAAGATTTGTTTAAAAGTTCAGATACATTTCCTAAAGTATATGCAGGAGCAAAAGAACTGCTTTTTGCAAAATTCAAATCATATCCTAATTCTGATCTAAAAACCAATCCTTTCGTAAGAGTTAAATCGGCATATAAATTTCCGTTGATTTTATATCTGTCGTTTTCTGCATTATTGTATTCAGCCATAGCAATTGGATTAGTTGTCTCATTTGCCGAAGAACCTAAACCAGAGATAGGACCCGCGTAAGAACCGTCAGCATATCTAACCGGTAATTCTGGAGATTGTCTTAGCGTATTCATGACTAAACCACCTCTGTCATCGTTTCTTACTACTGTTTGAGACGACTTGCTTAATGCAACATTATTACCAATTTTCAACCAGGATTTAACATTAGAATCTACATTTAATCGCATGGACATTCTATTGAAATCTGAATTGAGAACAACTCCATCCTGATCAAAATAATTTAAAGAAGTATAATATCTTGTCCCGTCTTTCTCACCTGAAAATGACAACTGATGATTATACATTAAAGCAGTTCTAAAAAGTTCGTCCTGCCAGTCTGTTCCCTTTCCTAATAAATCAGGCTTTTGATATTGAAACGGAATAGGCTCTCCACTTAATGCAAAAACTTTTGTTTGATATTTAGCATATTGTGGTAAGTTTAAAACATCAACAAAATTTGTTACCTCCTGAGCTGCTACATACGTTTCATAAGCAACTGTGGATTTCCCTTTTTTCCCTTTTTTGGTGGTAATCAAAACAACTCCGTTGGCTCCATTAGCCCCATAGATCGCTGTTGATGAAGCATCTTTTAAAATATCAATAGATTCAATATCTGAGATATTTAAACTAGACAAAGCGGAATTTTTTGTTTGTCCACTTCCTCCGCCTAAGGCGCCAAATGAAAAAGAATCGTTATTCTTATCTGCAAATATTGGAGTTCCATCTATAACATATAATGGTTCGTTTCCATTAATAGACGTAATTCCCCTAATTTGAACAGAGATCCCTCCTCCAGGCGTACCTGAATTTTGAGTCACATTCACACCCGCTGCTTTTCCTACAAGTGCTTGGTCAATAGAAGTAAAAGGTTTGTCTTGAATTTCTGCAGCTTTTATAGATGAAATAGCGCCAGTCAAGTCTTTTCGTTTTGCGGTTCCATACCCTATGACAACTACCTCATTTAATGTTTTGGTGATCTCATTAAGATGTACAATTAAATTTGTTTGGCCATCAGACTCAATTTCTCTTGTTTCGAAACCGACGAAACTGAAGATAATTTTGGATTTTGGTGGCACTTTGTCCAGAATAAATGAACCGTCGAAACTACTTGAGGATCGAATGGATGTTCCCTTTACAGAAATATTTACGCCAGACAAAGGCAATCCCGAAGACTCCACTTTACCTTTAATAGTCTGTCCAAAAAAGGAAAATCCAGACAGTATTAAAACTAGCGTTACTAATTTTTTAAATAATGTTTTTTTCATGAAAAAGTTGTTTTGGTTAGTTTTTAAAAGCTTGTTTATTTTTTAAATAATCCATATTTGAATATCTTCTTGTAAGAGGGAATTTCTTTTTTAGAAAAATAAAAATTCAAATATTTTAAAAAATATACATGCCCAAAACTACCTTGTTCGTTACTGAAATTATAACACGCATGATGCATAATCTAGCACATTTGTTGCAGAAATGGATCAAAAACTCCCTAATCATAAGGGATGACAGATTTATAAGGCAAAATTTGTTTTTGCCACATTCATAGAAAAATCACGTTATTAATTTATTATCAAAAAGAATAAGGAAGAAAAATAGGTTTTTGATAATTATTGAAAAAACAGTGATAAAGGAATTGGGATTTAATCAGTCCAACAATCCTTTCTCGTTCCAAAAGACGTTATGTGAGATTTATTTTTATATAATATTCGGTTTTTAAGGTTCCTGCAAGGTCTTTTTCGGGACCTTGTAGGTGTCTTATCATCGGTAGTCATACCTACAAGGTTAAAAAAAACCTTGCAGGATATCCAATTAATAACAAATTAAAAAGCGTATCATTTGACTTGTTTCAAAAGCAAAAAAAAAAGGAAATTCGAGAAGAATTTCCTTTTTTTAAACATTGCTTTCAATTATTCATTTGTGTTGATTTTATCATCATCATTTTTATGAGTTGGAAGATGACCGTATTTTTCCTTGAAGCATTTTGTAAAATAGGATGGAGATGTGAATCCTACTTTATAGCTAATCTCATTGATGTTATTATTACCCAATGTAATTAATTCTTTGGCTTTTTCTAATCGTACATTTCTAATGAATTCATTTACGGAAATTCCCGTAAGTGTTTTTATTTTTCGATAGAGCTGGCTTCTGCTCAAGAATACTTTTGAAGCCAATATCTCAACACTTAAATCCGATTCGTTGATGTTTTCATGAATATAACTCAATATTTTTTGAATAAACTCATTGTCTACTGTAGTTGTTTTTGCTTTTGTTTTTTTAGAAATTCCATGATAGAATTTATTGAACATAATCTGTCTGCTGGTGAGCAGTTGCACTAAACTGGATCTTAAAATATCCATATCAAAAGGTTTGCTTAAATAAATATCGGCACCAGAATCTATTCCTTCAAGCTTGTCTTTGACCATAGCTTTTGCCGACAGCATCAATAATGGAATATGACTTGTTTTTATATCTTTTTTAATGTTTTTACAAAAGTCTAAACCATTCATTATAGGCATAATTACATCGGTCATAATGATGTCGGGGGATTTTTCTAAAGCCAATTCCAATCCTTTTTGACCATTTTCTGCAACAAGCACTTTGTACTCTTTTTTCAATTCATTTTTTAAGTAGTTCCTCAATTCGGTATTGTCTTCAACGATAAGAATAGTGTGCACTTTTTCTGAAGCAGGTTCACTGGGTTTTTCTTTGTTTAAAACAGATAAAAGGTGCGGTGTTATTTTTGCTTCTTTTTTGAATGTTTCTTTAACAATTTCATCTTGGGTAAAGAAATCATTTCCAAGTGGAAAAGTAACAGTAAATGTTGATCCAATTCCCAATTCACTTTCGACTTCAATTTTTCCTTTATGCAATTCAACAAATCCTCGAACGACTTCTAAACCAATTCCTGTACTGCCATAATAGGCTTTACTTAAATTGTTTACTTGATAAAAACGGTCAAATATTTTTTTGATATCTTTTTTGTCTAATCCAGCGCCGGTGTCGGATATTGCAATTTCAAAATAAGGAATTTCATTTTCAGTATTGGTTAACGGGAATTGCTCTGTTTTTTGTGATGCATTTATTTGAACTTTTATAAATCCATGATCGGCAGTAACTTTAAAAGCATTGGATACAATATTGAAAATTATTTTTTCGACCATTTTTGGGTCTAGCCAGTCATATAATTCGTCTATGTTTGATTCAAAAGCTAAGGTAATTTCACGGCTAGAAGCTTCTTCGTTAAAATACTCAATAATGTCTTTCGTAAAACGAACTATTTCTATTTTTTGCACTTGTACAACGACTTGATTGAACTGTAATTTATTGAAATCCATCAATTCATTTATCAGTTTTGAAAGGCGATCAGAACTTTTGTGCATGATTTGCAGTTTATTCACGACATCATGCGGCAATTCTAAGCCCTTATTTTTGATAATATCAGCTAATGGGTTTAGGATCAAAGTTAAAGGCGTTCTGAATTCATGGGAGATATTGGTGAAAAATTGTAGTTTTTTAGTGTTTAATTTTTCTATTTGTGTCGCTTTATCTCTTTCGAATTTGATTGCTTGCTTTTCTTTAAACCGATTCTGAAAATATTTATTAATGGTATAAAAGGTTCCTGCAATTATTAAAAAATAGAAAAAATAGGCCAAAGATGTTCTCCACCAAGGCGGTAAAATTTCAATATAGAGTTGCAAAGGTTTCTGATTCCAATTACCGCCTCGTGCCGCCGACTTGACTTTGAAAATATATTTTCCAGGAGCTAAATTTGTATAAGTTGCCGAACGTTTATTGCCTACATAATTCCAGTTTTTTTCAAAACCTTCTAGATAATATGCATATTCATTTGTGCTTGGGTAGGAATAATTGAGGCCAATATATTCTATAGTAAATACCGATTGGTCGTAGCGAAGTGTAATATGATCGGTTTCAGATATTACTTTTGATAAGGGAGATTGTGTCTCATTTGGGTGAATTGACTTGTTGAATAATTTAAAATCATCCAAATAAAGTAATGGCTCCTTTATATTATTTGATGTTTTATTAGGATTGAAATAATTTATTCCTTCGTAGCTTCCAAAATACAAATCACCATTTTTGTCATTCAAGATAGCGTTATTGTTAAAATCGTTACTTAAAAGTCCATCAGCGGTTGAGAAATTTACGGCCTTTTTGTTTTTTAAATCTAATTTCGTTATCCCTGTTTTTCCGCTGATCCAGATAGCGCCATCGCGGGATTCGGTTATGGCAACCACAAGCTTTTCTTTGAATCCTGGAAAATCAGTGTACCCTGCTAATTGGTTTTTTCCGCCGTCATAACTAAACAATCCAGAACCGGCAGTTCCTATCCAGAGAATTTTGTTTTTGGATTCATATAAAGACAAAATCGTATTGATGCTTCTATTGGATTTTATGCTTTTCGACATTATATTTTTCATTGATACAACAGAGAAAGTTGCATTTGAATTTTTGCGGACCTGATACAAACCGTCTATTGTAGCCACCCATATTATATTTCTAGAATCTACTAAAACCTTTCGGATGTTTGCAGTGTTTAAATTGTTGGTAACAAATGGTTTTGAATCACAATGGTGAAATTCATTTTTTAGAGGATCATAATAATGTAGTCCTGTCATATAGGAACCAATCCAAATGACGCCTTTTGAATCCTCCGAAAAACTAAAAATTTGGTCCGATGTTAAGCCAGTTGTATTTTTAGAAGTGAAATTGATAAATGTTTTAGATCCTTTTTTCAAAAAATAAATACCATCATTCCAGCTTCCAAGCCAAATATTTTGTTTATGGTCTATAAAAACCGTTAAGATATTATTGCTTGTTAGCCCAGAATAATTTTTGGAGTCTTGATTGTTAATGTGTTTAAAAACTTTGGTAGAAAGATCTATAACATCGACTCCTCCTCCCTCCATGCTAACCCATAACTTGCCAGAATTGTCTTTTTCAATCCCAGTAACTGAGTTTGTCTGCAAAGAGTTGGCATTGGTCGGAAGACTTTCTATAGAATTGAATTTGTCATGTCGTTTATCAAAAATTCCAACTCCTTTGTTGTAATAGCCCAGCCAAATGCGTTTGTCTTTGTCCAAATATAAAGACCAGATTGAATTGGATTTTAAACTATGATTGTCAGATTTACTATTTAGGTATCGATGTATTACATTGCCTTTTTCATTGATTAGAAATAGTCCATCATTTTCGGTGCCACAAAGAATAGTATTAGAATTAACGCCAGTGACGGATAATATTTTATTTTCAGAAATTCGAAATCTGTCTATTTCAACAGTTTTTGGATTGCCTGAAATTTTAAGTAATCCGTTGGAAATTGTTCCAATCCATAAATTTTCATTGGCATCAATATATAAGCTTTCTATAGGGTCTGTAACCGATATTTTTTTTGTGTTCCAAGTGGCTTGCGTCACCTTATTAGTCCTAGAATCATATTCAATTAAACCTAAATCTGTTCCTAAATAAACGTTTCCTTTTTTGCTTTTAACAAAACAATTAATTTTACTGTTAGTGTTTAAAGTTGAGTTTAATTTGATAGTTGTAACTTTTAAGGATTTCAAATTTAATTTGAATAAGCCATGAGCGTAAGTTCCTATTAGAAGATTTCCAGTATTGTCCTGAATGATACTTTTTACCGTTATTGGATTTTTATATCCGGCTGAATATGCTTTTTTCAAGTCTATATTCTCGAATTTGTTTAGATTTCGGTTGTAAAAACAGAGCCCTTCTTCTGTGCCAATCCAAAGCTTATTGTAAGTATCAATGTAGGTTGCATAAATTAAATTACTATTTATCGCGTTCTTGTTTTTCCAGTCGTATTCGTAGTTTGTATAGTTTATTCCGTCATATTTATATAATCCTGCACCATCGGTACCAAACCACATAAAGCCATAATGATCTTGTGAAATACTCGAAACAGCTCTTTTTGAAATTCCTTCTTTTATAGTTAGAAACTGAAAATTATCGAAACTGTTTTGAGAAAACAAATTCGGAATAATAAAAAGGAAAAAGAGTAATACAGTGCCGTATTTGTTGTTGAACATTGTAAAATTATTAGAGTTTAAATAGCGATGCAATTTATATCAAAAAAAACAGATAATGCCAAAGAAAAATTTCGCCACTCTCGATTGCGATCGGGTGTGGCGAAAAATATTTTAAACCATTCGTTTGTTGTTTTTTAGTAAAAAAACTAAACACTTAATTGTGAATAGTACTATACTCGAATAGGCAAATGGATTATTTCATAAAGGTATGTCTATTGCAATTCAAAACTACTTTCTAGCCCTTTGTCAGAGCTTCCTCCTACCATAATTTTGAAAGTACCAGTTTCTACCAAATAGTTTCCGTCGTTATCAAAAAAACCTAGTTCTTTATCAGTTAGCACAAAGGTTACTGTCTTGGTTTCTCCTTTTTTCAAATCGATTAATTCGAATCCTTTTAGTTCTTTTACGGGTCTGGCTAAACTAGCAGCAACATCTTGAATATACAATTGTGCTACTTCTTTTCCATCATAATTTCCAGAATTTGTAACTTCTACAGAAACTTCTACAGGCTCTCCTTTTGCAAAAGCGGCTTTGTTTATTTTTAGATTTTTATATTCAAAAGTGGTATAGCTCAATCCGAAACCAAAAGGGAATTGCGGTGTTTTCTCTACATCGGAAAAATGTGACCAAAATACATTTTTATCTACATCTGTGGGTCTTCCGGTGTTATAGTTGTTGTAGTAAATAGGACATTGGCCCACGTTTCTCGGGAAAGACATAGGCAGTTTTCCGCTTGGATTATAATCTCCATACAGTACTTGAGCAACTGCGTTTCCAGTTTGTGTTCCTAGTTGCCAAGCCTCAACAATAGTTGGGATATGTGTTGCTGCCCAGGGAATTGATAAAGGTCTACCATTATTTAAAACCAGTACAATGTTGGGATTTACTTTATAAATTGCTTCTAATAATTCTTGTTGGTTTCCAGGTAAATCTAGATTCGTTCTACTACGTGCTTCACCAGATTGAAATCCGTGTTCTCCCAAAACCATGATTACCACATCTGCACTAGATGCTATTTTTTTGGCAGCTTCAAATCCGCTTGTATCGGTGGTATTGAAAACCAATTCGTCTAAGAAAGTAGTTTTTCCAACGGTTAAATCAGTTCCTTTTTCATACGTTAATTGATTGTCTTTGTATTGTTGCATTCCTTCTAGGACAGAAACAGCAGTATTGTCATCTGAAGCAATTCTCCAACTTCCCAATGGACTGTTTTTATCATTGGCCAAAGCCCCGATCAAAGCAATTTTTTGTCCTGACTTTTTTAGCGGAAGCAAATTCTTTTCATTCTTCAACAACACAATCGATTTTTTGGCCATATCCAAAACACCGTCGTTATTGGCTTTGTTTCCAATAGTTGCCTTTTCCCGTTTTTCGTCACAATACCTATACGGATCGTCAAATAATCCTAATTCGAATTTTACACGCAAAATTCTACGAACGGCATCATCAACCAAAGCTTCGTTTACTTTTCCTTTCTTTACCAAATTGACCAACTCTTCTACGTATAGATGAGATTCCATATCCATGTCAGAACCTGCATTTACTGCTTTTTGTGTTGCTTCTGCACCATCTTTTGCAAATCCGTGTGCAATCATCTCACGAACTGAAGCCCAGTCTGAAACCACAAAACCGTCAAATTTCCATTTTCCTTTTAGAATATCCCTTTGTAAAAAAGAATTTCCAGTTGCAGGAATACCATTTAGGATATTAAAAGAGTTCATGAAGGTACGAACGCCCGCATCTGCAGCTGCTTTAAACGGTGGTAAAACCGTGTTGTATAATTTAGAATTACTAATGTCTACAGTATTATAATCACGACCGGACTCGGCAAAACCGTAGGCAGCAAAATGTTTTGCACAAGCCACAATCGTGTTTACTTTAGCTAAATCGGCTCTGGAATCTCCTTGAAAACCAGTTATTCTTGCCACAGCAATTTTACTTCCTAAATACGGATCTTCTCCAGCTCCCTCCATTACACGTCCCCAACGCGCATCATTAGAAATATCAACATTAGGCCCAAATGTCCAGTTAATCCCCACAGCCGAGGCTTCATCCGCCGCTATTTGAGCTGATTTTTTTATAGCTTCCATGTCCCAGCTTGCTGCTTCTGCCAGCGGGATTGGACTTAATGTTTTGTACCCGTGAATCACGTCAAATCCTATAATCAATGGAATTCCCAAACGAGTTTCTTCGACCGCAATTTTCTGAACAGCTCTTACCTCTTTTACTCCACGAACAGTCAGCATTGAGCCTACCCAGCCGTCACGCAAATGTTTGTATTTTAATTCGGCAGTTCCTCCTTTTGGCGCAGGCCCTGTGACTTCCCAAAAACCATTGTATTGATTCATTTGTCCCACTTTCTCTTCTAGGGTCATCTGCTTCATTAGCAAATCTATGCGTTCTTCTGTTGGTTTTGTTTTGTCTAAATGTGGCTTTTTCTGTGCGCTAATAGTTCCAATTGTTAATAAGGTATAAAACCCTACTAGGATTGCTTTTTTAGGTATCATTGTTTTTGTTTAATTTTTTTGAAGTATAAATCTGGGTGAATATTGCACGCAGATTATTGCAGACTCGAGTATTTGAAAAGTTTTTTTAAGCGATTGCCTGTATACTCCTTTAAAAGGATCTATACTGTATGAATATTTAGATTGGCCTTTTATATACCGTAACATCATCTACCCACATCATAACAGTTGTAAATAAATTTATTTTGTTTGGATCTATAAAATTCGAGTCGTTTGATCCTACATTCAAATTAAAAATGATATTATGCGGCCCAAAATTATTTAAATTAAGTTTCGATACGCTACTATTAGTATAGGTTGAAACAGTCGCTCCATCTAATTTTATAGTTACCGTTACCACATTGTTTTTCGTACTCCAAAATGATTCATACAAATGCCATCCATTATTCCCGTTTAGGTTGAATGCACTTGGATAGCTTCTTTCGGCGGCGTTTCCTAATTGGTTTGTGCCCGAAGCTGTGCCATAAAAAAGATTAGAAGTAAAACGAGAAGCATTTGGAGCAAAAGAGTAGCCTTCCATGATGTCAATTTCACCTTGAACTGGCCAAGCATTTTCTTGAACACTCCAGAAAGCAGGCCAAGCCCCATAAGTATCTGTGAATGATTTGTAATTGGCACCGTCCATAGCGATTAATTTAATATTGGCTGATAGCATGTACTCTGTATTATTTTCTGGTTTATATTGATAATTAGACTTAATTAGACCTGATTGATATTTAGTTGCACTCAACTTTGTGGTCTTAATTTCTAGACATCCTTTTCCGTCTCTTGTTTGTATCGTAGGTACTGAACTGTTATAATCGCAATATTTAGAATTATAATCAGTACGTTGAGCTTTTGTCCATTGCGAAAGGGTAGAACCTACATTAAACGTATCTTCAAATTGTTTCACCCATGGAGATGAAGCTACTTTGGCTGTAGTACTATTTGTATTTGTACTCGCCGATGGGTTTTCTGATGTAGGAGTTACATCATCAGAGCAGGAAGTACATCCAAATGCACAAGTTAGTGCCCATGCAATTAAACTTAATTTTTTCATGATTTTCTTTTAAATGGTTAATTTTTGGTTCTAATAGAATAATTAATTTGATATTTAAATTGTTGGTTCAAGCTGTTTTTATATAATTAAGAATTGTGTTCTCTAAGCAGTAGTATTCTGAAATTTTATATGCGGTGAATATGTATTCACCATTACTGACTTATCATAAAAAAAGCAAAATTATTTTTGATAAAAGTAGGGGGTATACTAAAGAGCAGGGTATCAAATTTGATGCATAATATATCATAAATGATGTATGGAGAAGCTGTTTTTATTTGAATTGGCTGCTGGTTAGGGATATTGTACGAATTGGCAGTTTTTTAAATAAAAAACAAACCCCGAATCTGCATTAGAAATCTAATGCAGATTCGGGGTTTAATTAAGAAGCCTTTATAACCTGAGTTCAATTAACACAGTACAAAACTTATTTACAAATAAATAATGTCAGTTAATGTTCCTGCAAGGTCTTTTTCGGGACCTTGTAGGTATCTTATCATCAGTATTCATACCTACAAGGTTGAAAAAAAACTTGCAGGATATCCAATAAATAATAAATTATTTGAATAATCAAACTTAGGCTTATGAGTAAAAAAAACACGGATCAAACAGTTTTAAAGCCGTTCAATCCGTGTTGGAGATTTTGAATAAATTGTATTTTGTTATGTCAATTGCTTTAAGGCAATCTCAAATGCCGTAGCACTGATGTTTGTTTTAGAGTTATTTAAGTCATAAGCTTTTGCAATGGCTTTTTTGATCGTTTCAGAAGTGTCATTGAAAATGGCTTCATCGGTCATTTGAACTTTCTTTTCCATGAAATAAGCAAAAACTCTCGCCATTCCGCAATTCGAAATGAAATCAGGAATCAAGCTTACTTTATGATCTACTTCTTCCATGATTGAACCAAAGAAAATTTCTTTATCAGCAAAAGGAACGTTGGCTCCACAAGAGATTACTTCCAATCCATTGGCGATTAAGCTATCAATTTGATTTTGGGCAACCAATCTTGAAGCAGCACAAGGAGTAAATATTTCGGCACCAATTGTCCAGATTTTTTGGTTGATTTCTTCAAAAGGAATCATATTATCGGCAATCAATTTATTTCCGTCTTTGGCAAGGAACAATGTTTTTATTTCTTCAAAAGTAAAACCTTCTTCATTGATTAATCCACCGTCTCTGTCAATGATACCAATGATTTTAGCTCCCATTTCGGCTAAATAAAATGCTGCTGCAGAACCTACGTTTCCAAAACCTTGTACAATGGCTTTTTTTCCTTTTACAGAACCTCCATAAATATCGTAGAAATGACGTACCGCTTCGGCAACACCATAACCGGTAATCATATCGGCAATTGTATATTTTCTAGTTACATCTGGTGAGAATCTTGGGTTTTCGATTACTTTAATGACACCTTGACGCAATTGCCCAATTCTATTGATTTTATCAGCTTCGGTAGGTTTGAAGTGTCCGTTGAAAACGCCTTCTTGCGGATGCCAAACACCACATTCTTCGGTCATTGGAATTACTTCGTGTATTTCATCTACGTTCAAATCTCCACCTGTTCCGTAATAACTTTTCAATAATGGGGAAACCGCTTTGTACCAACGTTGTAAAACTCCTTTTTTGCGGGGATCGTTCGGGTCAAAATTGATTCCAGATTTAGCACCACCAATCGCTGGTCCAGAAACCGAAAATTTCACTTCCATGGTTTTTGCCAATGACAAAACCTCATTCATATCAAGTCCTTTTCTCATACGTGTTCCACCACCCGCAGCACCGCCACGAAGAGAGTTAATCACGGTCCAGCCTTCAGCTTCGGTTTCAGAATCTTTCCAGTTGAAAATGATTTCAGGAGCTTTATTTTCGAATTTCTTTAATAAATCTTTCATATTATTGTGATATATTTATTTTTGACAAATATATAAAAGGTTTTATGAGAAATATGTATTTGATATATTTTTTTTTGCCTTTGAATATTGCTAATAAAAAAATGCTTTTATATCCTCAATAGATATAAAAGCATTTCTATATTTTGGCTCTTTTTAAAAGAGAATGAGCATGATAATATTGGTATTGGCAACCAATATTAAGTCATGCTCATTTATAAATGTGGTATTTAAATTTTTTTTGAAATGATAAATAGTGTTTATTATACTCCTAATAAACTATTTTTTAAATCTTGATCTACTGGATTGTCACCCAACCAAATACCGAAAAATACTTTTTTGAAATCAAATCCAGGAACTTTTCCTTTTAGTGTTCCGTTTTTTGTAACCCAAACAGAACTGTCAATTGGATTATATGTTAATTCAAAAACATCTCCTCTTTTGATTTCTTCTGCTAAGTAACTTTTTAGCAATTCCATTTTTGGTTTTAAAGTATTGAAATCGGTTCCGGCAGATTTTTCGAATCCAGCATTTAATGCTCTGGTCAATTTACCCGAAGAAACTAATGCAGAAGTAATTTCAATACGAATAGACATTTCTAAGTTGTCATTAATGATTTCTTTTGGATTTTGGGTTAGTTGGCTCAAATACAAAGCTTGAATATATACTTCGACCCACATTTTTGATCTAGATCCTGCACCATTCAGTTGTAATGTTTTGTTTTCAAATGTAATTGTTCTTGGAATAGTTACGCCTTCAAATACGATTTGTTGTTGAGCATTTGCCTCAGAGAACAAGGTAGAAATAACTAATGTTATTATCAATAATATCTTTTTCATAATCATGGGGGTTTTGTAAAATTCAAGCAAAAATAATGCTAAATTATCACAAACTTAATGCTTAAGTGGGATTATTTTGCTAAATACGCATATTATTACGTTGTAGTTAACTAATTCCTATAAAAACGTAATCTTCTAGTAAATAATCGCTTACATTAAAAGTGGAAAAATACCTTAAATTGATTTCATGAGGGGAGTATTTCTTAAAAAGAACAGATTTGTAAATGCAAGATCAGTTTTTTTCAATAACCATTCAATATGTTTTTATCAATTGTAAATTACTCCAGAGCTGTGATCGTATTTTGCACCCGTTACACTCTGAAGTGCATTAACTTCTTCTCGCATTTTTAGAACACCCAATAGTGCAAAAATTAAAGCTTCTTTGAATTCCAGAATTTTTTTTGATGGAATGATAACATCCATTTGTGGCAGATGAAATTGAATTCTTTCGATTAGGAAATCATTGTAGGCACCTCCTCCGGTAGTTAGCATATTTCCTTTTTTCTTTGGCAAAGCCAATGCTATTTGGAAGGCAATATGTTCAGTGTAGGTATGTAATTTGTCTTCAATAGATATAGGATAACTCTCGATTATGGGTAAAATAACTTCTTTTACAAATTCAAAACCCAATGATTTAGGATGCTTTTTTTTATAAAAATCTAAGGCGTTCAATTCATTTAGTAAATCAACGTTGCAATTACCGGTTCGGGAAATTTGACCTTTGTCATCATAGTCCAGTCCCAATTGATTGGCATAAAAATTAAGAACCGTATTTACGGCTGAAATGTCAAATGCTATTCTGGTATTATTATCTTCAAAAGATACATTTGAAAAGCCGCCAAGATTCATGCAATAATCATATTCGGAAAATAGTATACGATCTCCAATGGGTACCAATGGAGCTCCTTGCCCTCCCAATTGAACATCTTGCACTCTAAAATCGCAAACTACTTTTTGTTGTGTCAGTTTTGCAATTTCGGGCAAATTCCCAATTTGCAGTGTAAATCCATTTTGAGGCTGATGCAAAATGGTGTGTCCATGCGAACAAACTGCATCTAAATTTTCAATGGTATGTTTTTTTATAAAATCGGCAATGATGGACGCCAACAGTTGAGTGTAGTTTTTGTTCAATTCCAATAGTTGGTTTTCACTATAATCTACTGCTGTTTTTAAAACAGAAACCCAACTTGAATCATAAGAAATAGTTTCGCATTCAAGTATTTCGAATACCCATTTACTATCTTTTATTTGGAATTGAATATGAGCCAAATCGACTCCATCTAGCGAAGTTCCTGACATCACTCCGATAACGTTATAGTAATCTTTTTTCATAGGCCAAATTTACGATTCAAAATTGAAAATTTCATAATTAAAAAGTACCTTTGACCACATTTTTAAAACAAAAACCAATTTTTATTTTACATTATTATGGATTTTAATCTAACCGAAGAACAATTAATGATTCAGCAAGCAGCGCGAGATTTTGCTCAAACTGAATTGTTGGAAGGAGTAATAGAAAGAGATGAACACTCCAAATTTCCTACAGAACAGGTCAAAAAAATGGCCGAACTTGGATTTTTGGGAATGATGGTTGATCCCAAATATGGTGGTTCAGGTCTAGATAGCGTTTCTTATGTTCTGGCTATTACCGAAATTGCCAAAATTGATGCTTCGGCAGCTGTTATTATGTCTGTGAATAATTCATTGGTTTGTGCAGGATTAGAAAAATATTGTAATGAAGAACAAAAAATGAAATATTTGGTTCCACTTGCCAAAGGAGAGGTAATTGGAGCATTTTGTTTATCAGAGCCAGAAGCCGGATCGGATGCAACATCTCAAAAAACGACTGCGATTGACAAAGGAGACCATTACTTATTGAATGGAACCAAAAACTGGATTACCAATGGCGCTTCTGCTTCAACATATATTGTAATTGCCCAAACTGATGTAGAAAAAGGACATAAAGGAATCAATGCTTTTATAGTTGAAAAAGGTTGGGCTGGGTTTGATATCGGTCCAAAAGAAAAGAAAATGGGTATTCGTGGTTCTGACACACATTCTTTATTGTTTAATGACGTGAAAGTACCTAAAGAAAATAGAATTGGAGCCGATGGTTTTGGATTCAATTTCGCTATGTCTGTTTTAAATGGTGGACGTATCGGTATTGCTTCACAAGCTTTAGGAATTGCAACAGGTGCTTATGAATTGGCTTTGAAATATTCTCAAGAGCGTAAAGCTTTTGGAAAAGAAATTTTCAAGCATCAGGCAATTGCTTTCAAATTGGCTGATATGGCGACTCAAATTTCTGCTGCGAGATTGTTGTGTTTTAATGCAGCTTACCAAAAAGATCAAGGAATGGATATTTCTCAATCTGGTGCAATGGCTAAATTATTCGCCTCTCAAACTGCGATGGATACTACGATCGAAGCCGTACAAATTCACGGTGGAAACGGTTATGTAGCCGAGTATCATGTAGAGCGTATGATGCGTGATGCGAAAATTACTCAAATTTATGAAGGTACTTCGGAAATTCAACGTATTGTAATTTCAAGAACCTTAATTGCATAATTGATTTTTTACTCAATATATAAATCCAAACTTGAATTTCGAGTTTGGATTTTTTATTTAAGGATGTATTTTTTGAACAAGACTTTGTTTATTTTTACATGAATTGGCAACACATTTATAAATTGTTATGTACGACGAATTAAAATATTGGTACCTTCGAGATCACAAATTATTTTGGACATTGAGTATGTCACAAATTAAGCAATTGTGTATCATTACAGGTTTTAAAAAAGCCAAAAAAGGAGAGATTATCTATTTTTCTTCTTCGGATGTTCCTAGAGTTTTTTTGCTCAAAAAAGGGAATATCAAAATTGTTGCTGTCGATGAAGACGGAAATGAGACTATCAAAGACATTATTCAAAAAGGAGATTTGTTTGGTGAATTGACCTTGGAAAACGATGTGAATTCAAATGAATATGCGAAAGCTTTGACGGATGAAATCATTATCTGTAGTTTTCTATTATCTGATTTTGAAAATCTATTGCTTCATAATCCTAGTTTGGCATTATCTTATACCAAGTTTGTTGGGTTAAAAATGAAACGCATTAAAAACAGTTATGCTAATTTAATTTCGAAAGATGCTAAAACTCGATTGTATCAATTTCTAAAAGATTGGGCCGAAAGAGAGGGAAAACGAACCGAAAATAGAGTTGTTATTGAAAACTATCTAACCCAAAATGATATGGCTCAAATTATTTGTACGTCCAGACAAACAGCTACTCAATTGCTAAATGAAATGGAAACTAATGGATTGTTATATTACAATCGTAAAGAAATTATCATTGAGGATATTACTAAATTATAGTTTTTGAAGAGGGAAAATCGTCCATCACCTTGCGTTTATTATCCATTTTATAACTTTTAAAGCTGTCGCATCTTTGTAATGTCAATTAAGACAAGCAATTTTAAAAATAAATAAGATGACAACTACAACATTTTCAGTTCCAACAAGATCAGAAGTTTCAGAAAACAATCAAGTAATTTTTGACAACCTACAAAAAGCATTAGGATTTGTTCCAAACTTATACGCTACTATAGCGTATTCAAAAAATGGGTTAGAAAAATATTTAGCCTATCAAAATGCTAAAACTTCTTTATCCAATAAAGAAAAAGAAGCTGTAAATTTAATCGTAAGTCAAGTTAATAATTGTACGTATTGCCAAAGTGCCCATACTGTTATTGGGAAAATGAATGGTTTTACAGATGAGCAATTATTAGATTTCCGAAGAGGTAAAGCTACGGATGCAAAATTAAATGCATTGGTTCAACTTGCTGGCGAAATTACACAGACTAGAGGAAACGCTAATTCTGATTTAGTTGACGCTTTTTTTGCTCAAGGTTATACCAATGAAAATTTAGTTGATTTGATACTCCTGATAAGTGACAAAACTGCGATGAACTTTTTGCACAATTTAACACAAGTGCCAGTTGATTTTCCTTTGGCACCATCTTTATAATTTATGTTTTTTTAAACTAAATATAATACAAACCAATTCAATATGAATTGGTTTGCATTATATTTAATCAAATTTAATTATCATGGAACAAAGACATCCACTTCCTCCATTTAATATGGAAACTGCTTTGCAAAAAGTGCAATTGGCCGAAGATGCCTGGAATAGTAAAGACCCAGAACGCATTGCTTTGTCATATACTATTGATACGGAATGGCGTAATAGAACGGATTTTATTAATGGTCGTGATGCCGTAAAAGAATTTTTAAAACGCAAATGGGAAAAAGAACTCGACTATAAGCTAAAAAAAGAGTTATGGGGTTTTCGTGAAAATCGAATGGCAGTTCGTTTTGAATATGAATACCGAAATCAAGCAGGACAATGGTTTCGTGCCTACGGAAATGAAAACTGGGAGTTTGATGAAAATGGTTTGATGCGCAAACGTTTTGCCAGTATCAATGATTTGCCAATAGACGAAAAAGACAGAAAATTTAAATAATTTCTCATGGCTAAAAATTTTGCAGAAATAGCTTTTACGGATGCTGTCAAAGCGCTACAAGAAAAATATGGTAGTCGAAAAGGTTATGAACGAATGGAAAAGTTCAATATTATTGACGGTTTATCCCAAAACGAAATGAGTTTTATAAGCAATCGGGATAGTTTTTATTTGGCATCTATTGGAGAAAAAAACTTTCCTTATATACAACATCGAGGCGGACCCAAAGGGTTTGTGAAAGTCTTAGATAAAAACACTATTGGTTTCATTGATTTTTCAGGAAACAAACAATACATATCGGTTGGGAATTTTGCAACCAACAATAATGTAGCGCTAATAATGATGGATTATCCGGCAAGGGCGAGACTGAAAATTTTAGCCAAAGCAGAAATTATTGAACTCAAGGACAATCCAGAATTACTGTCTAAACTCGATTTAGGTGAATATGAGTTTCGTCCAGAGCGAATGATGCTTTTTCATATTGAAGCCTTTGACTGGAATTGCCCTCAGCATATCATACAACGGTTTACTTTGGAAGAAATACAAATTGCTTTTGAACCAAAGTTTCAATACATTTCAAAATTAGAAGAAGAAATAGAAAATCTTAAAAGCAGACTAAAAGAATCTGGTTTAAACTAAATTTGTTCATAAAAATAGAATAGTATGATAGATCAATCCACGTTTACTTTAGTCAATCCACAAAACGGAAATTTAGCTTTCAAACTTTTTTCTTTTGAAAGCTTATCTTGTTTTGATCACATTCAGCGATTGAATTATTATTCATTAATTTGGATTCAAAAAGGGGAAGGTAAAGTAAAAGTAGATTTTTCAGAATATGATTTTACAAAAGACCAATTATTAGCTTTTGCGCCATATCAGCCTTTTATGTTGTCATCCACTGATGACATCGAGGGGAAAGTGATTCATTTTCATCCCGATTTTTTTTGCATTATGAAACACCACGATGAAGTAGCTTGTAATGGGGTTTTGTTCAATAATATTTATGAACCACCATATGTGTTTATTGATGAAGGGACTAGAGCCACATTCAATATGGTTTTGGAACAAATGAAGATTGAAATGCAGAACCCAGCACTGGCACAATATGAGTTGTTGATATCCTATTTGAAAATTTTTCTCATTACCGCCTCTAGATTAAAAAAAGAACAACAGCCAAAAGAGTTTGTTCCAATAGAAGAAAATACAGCGCCATTTATTCTTCAAAATTTAAAAAATTTCATTGAACAAAATTTTAAAACCAAACATTCTGCMAGTGATTATGCCGATTTACTTAATATTTCTTCAAAAGCTTTAGCCAAAATCACCAAAAATCACTTCAATAAAACGTTGACCAATTTAATTGCAGAACGTATTATTATCGAAGCCAAAAGGGAATTGTACTTAACGAATAAACCGGTAAAGGAAATTGCCTATGAACTCGGGTATGATGATGAGCATTATTTTAGTCGCTTCTTTAAAACCAATGCGGAGGTTTCTCCCCAAATGTATCGTGACACGGTTGGCTTTGCCAAGGCAGTCAGTTGATTTAGAGAAATTTTACCCCCAATGTAAACTACCTGACATTTTGCTTTTTATTACTACTATAAATTTGTAGTATCAAAATCGATAAACTAAAAAAAAGTTATCATGAAAAGAGTAATTGTACTGCTGTTGGTTGTTTTTGGATTCTCAGCAACATTCGCGCAAAGTTCACCCAAAAAACTATCCGAATATAATTTGGAAAAAAAAGTTGCCATTCAAGGCTACGATGCTGTGTCTTATTTTAAACAAAATAAAGCAATGAAAGGCAAAAAAGAAATTTTTGCTACTTACGATGGAGTGATTTATCAATTTTCTTCTGCCGCAAATAAAGAAATTTTTTTAAAAAGCCCTGCTTCCTTCGAACCACAATATGGAGGTTGGTGTGCCTACGCTATGGGGAGTGCTGGTGAAAAAGTCGAAATCAATCCTGAGACTTTCAAAATTATTGATGGAAAATTGTATTTGTTTTATAATGCTTATTTCAACAATACTTTGAAAAGTTGGAACAAAGATGAAATCAGCTTGAAGGGAAAAGCTGATGTCAATTGGAAGAAATTTATAAAATAAGAAATCATGAAATGAGCATGACTGTAAATTGGTCGAAAAACTAATGAAGATGTGCGAATTCCATATTCCAATAAAAAAAAACTAATATTGTCTACATATGAAAGGATCAATTGTACAATGGTTATTTCGGCTAACCGCTGCAATTATTTTATTGCAAACGTTGTATTTTAAATTTACAGGGGCTGAAGAAAGTGTTTATATTTTCTCTACTTTAGGAATAGAACCGTATGGTAGAATTGGGTCAGGAATAGCCGAATTAATCGCTGCTATTTTAATTTTGATTCCCCGTACTACTTTGTTGGGTGCATTAATGGGAGCAGGAGTAATGATTGGAGCCATTTTTTCACATCTTTTTGTGTTGGGAATCGAAGTGAAAAATGATGGAGGAGAGTTATTTGTTTTAGCAATAATTACCTTTCTTTGTTGTATTGCATTGATTTATGGGAATAAAAGTAAAATTATCAACCTCTTAAAATTGAAACTATAATATGCTAATTCCATCTATAAACAATAGCCTTGATGAATTGATTGGATTACTCAATCAATTGTCTCAAGAGGAATATTCAAAATCTTGTTTTGAATTAAGTAGCTCCAGTATTGGAGAACATACCCGACATATTATTGAAATGTTTCAGTGCTTGAATCGAAATTATGATTCAGGAATTGTGAATTACGATAAAAGAGAAAGGAATGGATTGATTGAGACTAATACTAATTTTGCTATTCAAATGATTTTGGATATCAAAAACAGCATTTCAAAGGACAATAAAAATCTCGAATTGCAACAAATAATTGATGGTAATTCGGTCAATATAAAAAGTAATTATTATCGAGAATTATTATACAATTTAGAACATTGCATTCATCATCAAGCTTTGATTAAAGTGGCGATTTTGAAATGTGGAAATGTAGTTGTTGATGATAATTTTGGAGTGGCTCGTTCTACAATTGAATATAGAAAACAATGTGTACAGTAAGTTTTGTTTGTTCCAATGATAAAGTTATCATTACTTCCAATCGAGATGAAAAAATAATTAGACCAGGTGCAATTCCGCCAAAGAACTACACCTTGAATGGAAAAAATATTATTTATCCAAAAGACTCCAAAGCAGGAGGAACTTGGTATGTAGTTGACGAGAACGGAACGGTTTTGGTTTTATTAAACGGAGCCGACGAAAAACACAAAGTGCAATTGCCTTATCGCAAAAGCCGAGGTCAAATTGTTCTCGAAATGATTAGCAGTACTTCGCCAAAGGAGTTTTGGAATGAAATTAATTTAGAAAATATCGAGCCTTTTACCTTAGTTTTGTTTCAGGATAAGCAACTTTTTCAATTACGTTGGAATGGAGTCGAAAAATCAACAGTAGATTTAGAGATTGATAAAAATTATGTTTGGTCTTCATCAACCTTGTATTCACAAGAGATTCAGGAACAGCGGGCGAGTTGGTTTTACACTTTTTTGGACTCAAATCCTGAAATGACAGACGCTAAAATGCTTCATTTTCATAGGTATACCGAAGCAGATAACAATGAAGACGGTTTGGTTATAAATCGAAACAATGAAATGAAAACATTGAGTATTACTCAATCGGTTATCGAGAAAAATAAAGTGATGATTCATCATTTGGACTTGATCTCAGAAAAAGAATATTCCAAAACTTTTATTACCATTTAATAGCTTTGCCAAAGTTTAAAACGTTGATAAAGCTCATAAAACAATTACAAAATTGAAACTATTCTTTCACAAATTGACCCATTGGGAATATTGGCCTTTTCAAATCGTTTATACCCCGATTTATTTTCTATGGGCGTATTATTCGATTAAGGCAAAATCTATTTTTTTCTTCAATGCTTCCAATCCTACCATCAAAAATGGCGGTTTTATAATGGAAAGTAAAAAGCAAATTTATAATTTGATTCCGCAAAAATATTACCCCAAAACGGAATTGATAAAAGCAAGAACTTCTATTGATGAGATAAGTAAGGTGTTGGAAGATACAGGAATTAAATATCCCTTTATTGCCAAACCCGATATTGGTTTGAGAGGTTCTGCTGTCAAAAAAATAGAAACTTCAGACGATTTAAAACAGTATACAGAAAGAGCTAATTTCGACTTTATTGTACAGGATTTGATTCCGTATGAAAATGAAATAGGTGTTTTCTATGTACGCTATCCACACGAAAAGGTTGGCAGAATTACAGGTATTGTTGCCAAGGAATTTTTAATCATTACAGGAAATGGAGTGGCTACTATCGAAGAATTGATAAAAGAAAATCCCCGATATGAATTGCAATTAAAATCACTTAAGCAAGAATATGGAAGTAAATTGCAGAAGGTTTTGCCTATGGGCGAAAAAGTAAATCTTGTTCCATACGGGAATCACGCTCGTGGTGCCAAATTTGTAGATGGAAGTCATTGGATAACGCCAAAATTGATCGATACTTTCAACGAAATGTGTGTGCAAATTCCCGGTTTCCATTTTGGAAGATTAGATATTATGTATGATACTTTTGAAGCATTGGAACAAGGAAAAAAATTTTCTGTTGTAGAACTGAATGGTGCCGCCAGTGAACCAACACATATTTATGATCCCAAGCATTCTTTATTATTCGCTTGGAAAGAGCTTGCTCGACACATTACCTATATGTATGAGATAAGCGTGGCCAATCGTAAATTGGGATTCCCATATTTGGCACACAATGTAGGAATGAAAGAATACCGTCTGCACCAAAAACAGAATCAGAAAATTATCAATTTTCAGTAAATGAAAGCCTTAAAAAATATTATTGTTGGATTTATCGTGAGCTTTGTGGGTTCGCTGCCTTTGGGTTATTTGAATATTATTGGTGTTGAGATTTTGGCAAAACTAGGAATGAATTCTCTTGTTTCTTATTTATTGGGCGTTATTTTTATCGAGGCAGTTGTTATTTATTACACTGTTATTTTTTCAAAACAATTGGGCGAAAACAAAAAATTGATGAAAAGCATCGATTTCTTTGCTATCTTTTTTCTTTTGCTGATTGCCTATTTATTTTTTGCCTATTCGAATCAAACGAATCAGGAGCATGACTATTTGAAGGATTATATTCAGTATTCTCCCTTTTTGATTGGGTTGGTGTTGTGTGGTTTGAATTTTCTTCAAATACCTTTTTGGATGGCTTGGAACTTGTATTTAATGAATGCCAATCACATATCATTGCACCGTAAATTAAAATTTCATTATATTTTTGGAACGTTAGTCGGAACCTTTTTTGGAATGTTAGCTGTAATAGTTTTATTGGATTCTCTTTCCCAAAAAATATTGGATTATTCAAATATTATCGTGCCAATTGTAATTCCGTTGTTTTTTGTGGTTTTGGCCTTTTTTCAAGCGCACAAAGTATATAAAAAGTATCTGAAGAAAAAAATTAGATAGAGGGTTGACTCATATCATAAGCCAAAATGAAATAATTATTGTTATTGAATTGAAAATCTCCAATAACAGTCCATTTTAACTTTTCAATATGTGCTTTTTGTGAAGGTAAATTGGTTTTGTTTATGAAAGTAATACTTACCGGAAATTTTTTCAAAAGATGTACACGCATAAAGTCGAAAAAAGGATTAATCAGACCTTTTCCTCTGTATTTTTTATCAATGCAAATAGGTCCGTACTGAAAAGTATTGGAGTCAGTCATTTTAAAGTCCTTGAAAGAAAGACCTGGAAGCATAGGAGTCATGTGATTAAAAATAGCCCATTGACTGAAATATTCCCAGCTTGCCGCAAAAATATAAGCTATTATTTTTTGATTGTCTTTGGCAATAAACAAACCCTCTTGACGAATGACTTCCTGTAATTGGTCAACAGAAAAAGGAGTAGTTACAAATCCAGAAGCTTTTTCTTCTTCGGTCATATTGGATACTAGATAAAGGCTCTGTAATTCCAATACACCTTCTATGTCTGTGTTTTTTGCTACTTCAAATAGGATGTTTTCAATCATCATTATGTTTTCTGATTTTTATTTTTTTGCAAAAATAAGTAAAATTAAATTCATCACTTTATTTTGAGTTTTCAATCATTTGTTTTTTATACCAATACTTTTCGATAATTAACACTATTGTAATTCCTATAATATAAGTTAGTAAATCAATCCAAGAGAATGAAGTTCCGATAACAGTTCTGGCAATTTTTGATTTTTCTAAACCTAGTTTTTCGACGATATTCAAAAATTGCAGAAATTCTATTGTGAAAGAAAAAGCCAATACAGCAATCGCAACAGTTAAAGTAGGTAATTTGAGAAAGGATTTTAAAAAGCAATAGATTAGAATAACAACCAAAACATCGCCAAGATAGGGTCTTACAAAACGGTCATTGATATAAAGTGCAATTAAAACCTCAATAAAAAATATAAGAATTGTGAATCCAAAATAGTTTTTGTTAAATGTTATCATAATGGTGATTTACGAAAATAAAAGACAGTTTGTAATATTAAGCCTTTTTAAACTAATCTGCAGTTTTTCTGTTCTTGTTTTATTTATTGATTTAGATTTTTTATGTGTTCATTACAGGATAAAAATGTATTTTTTAAAATTTAAAAGTACAGTTTTTTAACTGTTTTGATTATTTTTGCTCCATGAAGAATATTATCATTACAGGAACCAGTAGAGGAATAGGTTTGGAGTTGGCTTTGCAGTTTGCCAATGCAGGACATCAGGTGCTTGCTTTGTCAAGAAAAACAAATGAAGCCTTACTTTCCCATAAAAATATCACTTGTCTTTCGGTTGATTTGTCCAGCGAAGAAGAGTTGGTACAATTAACCGATTTTCTTTCTGCGACTTGGGAAAGAATTGATGCAGTTGTCCATAATGCCGGGAGTTTGTTGCTAAGACCTTTTTCGGAAACAACACAACATGATTTCGAAAATATATATAAAGTCAATGTTTTTGGCGTGGCCAATTTAACCCGAATCTGTTTGCCTTATTTGCAAAAAGGGAGCCATGTGGTAACCATTAGTTCGATGGGAGGCGTACAGGGAAGCTTGAAGTTTGCAGGATTGGCAGCTTATAGTTCCAGCAAAGGAGCCGTAATTACTTTATCTGAATTATTAGCTGAAGAGTATAAAGAACAAGGAATTTCTTTTAATGTTTTGGCTTTGGGTTCTGTTCAAACCGAAATGTTACAAGAAGCATTTCCTGGCTATCAAGCGCCACTTTCGGCTAGTGAGATGGCCAATTATATTTATGATTTCACTCTTACAGGAAATAAATATTTTAACGGCAAAGTATTGCCTGTTTCTTCTACAAACCCATAATAGTTTTATAACTCATAACTCACTTTGCCCGAAACACTTTTAAAATATTTGCCGGAACATGCCGTAAAGCCAGTTTTTGAACTGATTGTTACGCATCAAGTGCATCTCAAAATTGTGAATGAGAGACAAACCCGTCATGGAGATTATAGAAAAGGGGTGAACGGGAAACATGAAATTACGGTGAATGCGAGTCTCAATAAATACAGGTTTTTGATTACTTTGATTCATGAAATTTCTCATTTGGTGGCTTTTGAAAAATTTGGAAGGCATATTAAACCTCATGGGCATGAATGGAAACATTCTTTTCAAAGGATGATGGTGCCGTTTATTCGACCAGAGATTTTTCCGAATCATTTATTGCCACTGTTGGCAAGACATTTTAGGAATCCAACAGCAAGTAGTGATACCGATACCACATTGGCATTGGCCTTGAAGCAGTATGATAAACCAAATGATAAAAATTATATCTTTGACATTCCTTATGGTAGCGTTTTTAGAATTTCAAATGGAAAGATTTTTAAGAAAATAGCAATCCGAACCAAACGATATGAATGTTTAGAAATAAGTTCTGGACGATTATATTTATTTAACCCAAATGCCGAGGTAGAGTTATTGCCAGGTTAAAAAATGATTAGCTATAAAATAGCGAACGCAAAAAAATAAAATGAATAAAAATTATTACGCAATATTAATGGCAGGCGGAATCGGTTCGCGATTTTGGCCTGTGAGTACGAGAGAATTCCCGAAGCAGTTTCATGATATGTTAGGCTCTGGAGAAACGTTAATTCAGAAAACATTTAGTCGATTATCACAAATCATTCCGAAAGAGAATATTTTGATTCTGACACACGAAAGTTACAATGATTTGATTTTGGAACAATTGCCAATGGTTAAACAAGAGCAAATTGTTTTGGAACCAGCTATGAGAAATACAGCTCCTTGTATTTTGTATGCCTCATTAAAAATTAAAAAATTGAATCCAAATGCGGTGATGGTTGTTGCTCCAAGTGACCATTGGATTGAAGATGAAATGCAGTTTGTGGCCAATTTGCAACGCTCTTTTGATTTATGCGAAAGAGAAGAATCTTTAATGACTCTAGGAATTTTGCCGACAGCTCCCAATACGGGTTATGGCTATATTGAATTTGACAAATTAGACAGTCGTTCGATAAAAAAAGTAGTTCAGTTCCGAGAAAAACCTGATTCCAAAACGGCCCAAAAATTTATTCAAAGCAGAAATTATTTGTGGAATGCTGGAATTTTCATTTGGAGTGTACGGTCTATTTTAAAAGCTTTTGAAGAATTTCAACCAGAGATGTTTGCGCTATTCATGGAAGGATATGAATCTTATAATTCAGATAAAGAAAGTGCTTTTATCCAAGACAATTATCCAAAAGGTGAAAATATTTCCATTGATTATGCCATAATGGAAAATGCCAAAAATGTGTATGTGCTTCCTGCAACTTTTGATTGGAATGATCTTGGAACTTGGGGTTCATTACATGAAAAATTACCAAAGGACGACAATAATAATGCAGTGGTAAATGCAACTGTATTGTTGCAAAATGCATCGAATAATATTATTAGAACCGCTTTAGGAAAACAAGTAATTGTCGATGGTTTGGATGATTATATTATAGTGGACAAAGATTCAGTCTTATTGATTTACCCTAAAAGTAAAGAACAAGAAATAAAAGGTATTGTTTCTCAGTTGAAATGAAATCCTAGTTAATATTTTTATTACTATTAATTTAAAAAAGTGACTTCTTAAGAATTTTGAGCAACCTCAATTTTCGGAAAGGGATCATTTTTTTATTTTATAAAAAACTTAAATTCATTATGCCTAAAAACAATAATCAATTTCTAATTTATCTCGCTTTCGCGGCTATCTTTATTATTTGGGGAAGTACTTATTTCTTTATTTTTTTAGGACTTGAAACGATTCCTCCATTTATGTTGATGGGAATGCGATTTGTAATAGCGGGTTTACTTTTATTGATTTTGATAAAAGCACAAGGAAATTTAAAAAAGCCAAGTAAGGAAGCAATAGTCAAAAATTCAATTTACGGAACTCTTTTGCTTGTTGGCGGAACAGGATCTGTGATGTGGGCAGAGCAATTTGTTCCTTCTGGAATTGCTTCAATAGTAGTTTGTAGTTTACCTTTTTGGTTCTTGATTTTAGATTATCCAAAATGGAAAGAAAACTTTTCAAATATCAGCTCACTTTTAGGATTGGTTATTGGTTTTGCGGGGGTAATAATCCTTTTTGATGTTAATGAATCTGTCTTTTCAGATCATTTTGTTTTGGGAGTAATAGTTATTATAGCCGGAGGAATATCTTGGGCCTTGGGCTCTTTGTTTTCCAGATACTATCCAACTGATTTGCCTACATTGATGAATGTCGCTTTGCAGATGATAAGTGCAGGATTGTTTTGTTTGATAGTGTCTTATTTTACAAAAGAAACCGAAGATTTTGCTTTTGCGAATATATCATTAACTTCTTGGTTGAGTTTGGGGTATCTTATCGTTTTTGGAATACTAGCTTTTGTCGCCTATGTATGGCTAATAACGAAGCGTTCATTGATACAAGTTGGGACCTACGTATATGTAAATCCTGTTATAGCCGTTTTTTTAGGTTGGTTATTTGCTAAAGAAACTATAAGTTCAAAACAAATACTTGCCTTGACAGTGATCCTAATTGGTGTGGTTTTAATCAACTGGGTTGGCTATCGAAAGACTTTATTTGAAAAAAATAAAGCCTAATTTATCCTTTTAGATATGCTTCTCTTACTTTTTTGAATAAGTTGGATGAATAAACAAATTCAACTATTGCTTCATTTTCGGTAAGGAAAATTTCTTCTTTGTTTCCCTGCCAAGCTTTTACGCCGTTTTTAAGAAACAAAATATTATCGCCAATTTCCATCACAGAGTTCATATCATGAGTGTTTACAACAGTAGTGATATTGTATTCTTCTGTGATTTCTTTGATAAGGTTATCAATCAAAATTGCTGTATTTGGGTCTAATCCTGAATTGGGTTCGTCACAAAATAAATACTTCGGATTATTCACGATAGCACGAGCAATAGCAACCCTTTTTTGCATTCCTCCAGAAATTTCAGAAGGCAATTTTTTGTGGGCGCCAATTAAATTTACTCTTTTTAAAACGAAATCAACACGTTCTTGAATTTTAGAATTACTATCTTTAGTGAACATTTTCAGAGGAAAGCCCACGTTTTCGGCAACAGTCATACTGTCAAATAAAGCACTTCCTTGAAAAAGCATACCTATTTCAGTCCTGATTTCTCTTTTTTCATCAGCGTTTAAATCGGAGTAAATACGGCCATCAAAAGAAATGGTTCCTACTTCTGGTGTATGGATTCCTAATAATGATTTTAATAAAACTGTTTTTCCAGATCCACTTTGTCCGATGATCAAATTGGTTTTTCCCGCTTCAAAAACACTTGAAACCCCTTTTAGAATTTTGACACCGGCAAATGATTTTTCTATGTTTTTTATTTCTATCATTTTGTTAAGAGTAATTGGGTAATAATATAATTTAGCAAGATGATGGTAACCGAAGTCCATACAAAAGATACAGTACTGGCTTTTCCAACCTCAAGTGCACCACCTTTCATATAATAACCATGAAAAGATGGAATAGTGGCTAATAACATACCAAAAATAAAAGTTTTGGTAAATGCGTATACTATGTGGAAAGGAATAAAATCTCTCTGAATCCCTTCGATAAAATCAATACTGGCGCCAAAACCACCATAAACGGTTGCTATATAACCACCTGCTATACCTAAAAACATTCCAATACCTATTAGGAAAGGATATAAAAGCAAGGCTATAATTTTAGGGAAAACCAAATAATTAAGAGAGTTCACTCCCATAACTTCTAGCGCATCGATTTGTTCAGTAACACGCATAGATCCTATACTGGATGTTATAAAAGAACCCATTTTTCCCGCCATAATGATAGACATGAAAGTTGGGGCAAATTCTAAAATTACAGACTGACGTGTGGCATATCCGATAAGGTATTTTGGGATAAAAGAATTAGTTAGATTCAAAGCCGTTTGCATAGAAACAACTCCACCGACGAAGAAAGAAATGAAAGCTACAATTCCCAATGAATCAATAACTAAATCATCGACTTCTTTGAAAATTAAACCTTTCATAACTGACCATTTCGTTGGTTTGTTGAAGATTTCTTTCCACATTAAAAAATATTTCCCGATTTGGGATAAATAGCGAATGAGCATCATAATTATATAGAATATAGGCTAAATTACAAACTTGTTGTGAGTTATAAGTTATGCGTTATGAGTTTTTCCTTAGAAAAGTTTTTGTTTCATTTTCTGCAAACGATAATTTCGGATGAAACGAGCTTGTTCTTTGGTAACCAATAAAGGAGTTTTTACTTTTTTGGCTTTCCAAAAACCTTGGATATAATCGAAAAACAGCAGTGGTTTTTTCTTCATCATTGCCAATTTTACCGATGCAATTGCTGTAATCCAGAAACCGTATCCAAGAGTATAAAAAGCTTCCCCTTGCTTGTAACGTGCTGTTTTATTATAATTAGCACCCGTTGGTTTGAGGTGTTTTACATGTAAAGTTGAATCTGTGACTACTTTCCAATTGTAGTATTTGCAAAGCAATTCATCAACAGTGTCCCAGCCCATTGCGGGTTTTAAGCCTCCAATTTGTTGGAAGGTTTCTTTTCGATACGCTTTTAATGCGCCTCGAATATGATCTTTATCGGTAAGATTTTCTAAAATCCAATCGCCATTTTTTTCGATATAACAAAATCCGCCTGCCATTCCGATTGTTGAGTCGGATTGAAAATGTTTAATTACGGTTTCAAAATAATTAGAAGGAAAAATTAAATCGGCATCAATTTTTACAATTAAATCGTAATCTTCGTCCAAAGTTTCAAATCCTTTCTGAAAAGCTTGAATAACCTTGCTTCCAGGTAAATGTATTGTTTCGGAAGTTTTGTTTACCAAAGTAATAAACGGATTGTCTTTGGCGAAAGTCAAAACAATTTCGGCTGTTTTATCAGTAGAATTATCGTTGACAACCACTACTTTTTTTGGCAAAACAGTTTGTGATACTAATGATTGCAAAGTCAAAGCCATAAAAGCTTCTTCGTTGTAGGCAGGTATTACGATGTAATAGTTCATTTGAAATATTTTTGAATGATGATTAACGATTCTTGATTTTGGATTTTATATAAATCGTTAATCTGCAATCTTAATTCTTTATTTTCTCTGCGTAAACAATATAATATCTTGGAGTGAAAAATCGCAACAATGGGCGAAATCCAATTTTTTTAACAGGATGGGTAAATTTTTCTCTGTCGATGATTTTCCAGCCTGTTTTTTCTAATAACCAGTCCAATTGCCAGTCTTCAAATTCGTGGTAATGTCTATCCCACATATCTGTTTTGCTGCGATAGGCCGATGAAAACCAAAGGCGTAAAGGAATTGATATTAGTAATTTATCTGATTTTATTTCGCTTAAAATAGTGTACGGATTAAGTAAATGCTCAAAAATTTCAAAAGCGGTTACCACATCTTGTTTGTCTTCCGAAAAAACACTTTGATTCATGTCCAAATCTTCACCAGTTGTATTTTTTACTGAGTAACCTTCGGCTTTCATAATTTTAGAAAAAGGATTGTCAACACCCAAGTCTAGTATGGTTTGAGATGTATTGATATGTTTTTTTAAAAATTCTAAAGTATGTTTGAATCTTTTATTGGGAAACGTTTTTTCGTACATGTTTTTAATTTTTAACTATCGCTTTTGCTTTAGAGTTTGCAAATATAAAGATTCTGTTTCTTATACGGTTTGTAATTTCAAATTTGTCCAATAATATCTATTGATATTGAGATTTCAATTTGGTTTTGTTTCCCAAAAAAAAGCCCACTGCACAAAAGAGTGAAGTGGGCTTCGAATAAATAAGCGTACAGCTTAGTTTAATATCGATAGACAAAGGCGTTGATATTCATTCCTGCTCCCACAGAAGCAAAAATGAGTACATCTCCTTTATGGATTTCTTGGTCTTCGATTTGTCCTCTAATCAAAAGATCAAAAAGCGTAGGAACGGTTGCAACACTGCTGTTTCCAAGTTCGTGTATACTCATTGGCATAATGTCTTTTGGAGGAGTTTGCCCGTATAATTTGTAAAAACGGTGAATGATGGCTTCGTCCATTTTTTCGTTGGCTTGGTGAATAAGGATTTTTTTAACATCATTAATTCCTAAACCACTTTGATCCAAACAGCTTTTCATGGCTGCAGGAACTTGGCTTAAAGCAAATTCATAAATTTTACGACCATACATTTTGATGTATTTTGTGTCGGGATCTAAATCTGGGTTGTATGATTTTCCAAAGAAAAGAAAATTAGCTTCTTCTGCAGCATAAGTAGCGCTTTCATAAGATAACATTCCAGTTTCGTCGTCTGAGGCTTCAATAACTGAGGCACCAGCTCCATCTGAATAGATCATGGAATCTCTATCGTGGGCATCTACCACACGAGACAATGTTTCTCCACCGATGACAAGACATTTTTTTGCCATACCTGATTTTATGAATGCGTTGGCCTGTAACACACCTTCAATCCAACCTGGACATCCAAAAAGAATATCGTAAGCGACACATTTTGGGTTCTTTATTTGTAATTGATGTTTGACTCTTGTGGCCAAACTTGGGATGATATCCGATTGGGATGTACCAAATTTCACATCACCAAAGTTGTGTGCAAAAATGATATAGTCAAGTGTCTCAGGATCTATTCCAGCATTCTCTATTGCTCTTTGTGAAGCAAAAAACGCTAAGTCTGAGGCGGTATAGTGATCTTCGGCATACCTTCTTTTTTCAATACCAGTAATGCCTTTGAATTTATTAATTACGACTTCGTTTGGATAAGCAAAAGGAGAACCATCTTCGTTTAAAAAAACATGTTCACTAAAATCAGTGTTGCTAATCTTTTTCTCAGGAATATAGCTTCCTATACCAGTTATTTTTATTTTCATTTTGATATTTTCCAGAATAAATTTTGGCTAAATTAATTATAATAAATGTATAAAGGGCAAATTATTTACTATGCACGCATATAATTACAGAATATTAAATATATGGCAAAATTATTGAATATTTTTTATTGAAAATTATTAAAAGGTGCATTTTATTCTTGGAATCACTATAAATAACAAAGCGGACGTTTTTTGTTAAAAAATCAATTCTTTATTTTAAAAGGATAAATGTCATTTGATTTCAAATAAAAAAAATCAGCTATAAAAGGCTGATTTTTGTTTAGAATTATGAGGGCTTTTTGGGGGATATTTTATGAAAATAAATGGGCAGTACACCCGATAGGCGGATTTACAATTAAGCTTGAAAAGCTTAATAAATGGTCTGCTATTCTAATAACTTGCTATTGTGGTTTGAATTACAAATCAGTGTTGTCGGGTTTGTTTTTGTCATAATCCCATCCACCGTAACTTTTTGTCCATCGCTCTGTTTTAAACCTATACCAAAAGTGCAATAACAAGGCTAAAATAAATACAACTATCAAAATAATCCAAAACAAAGAACTGTTCCAAAAGAAATAAATAAAACTTCCTAACACGATATACTTAAGAACTCTCAACCACATTGGCTGGGCATTCTTTGAGAAGGCAACCTCGTATTCTCGTTCTAAGATTTTAGAAAGTTTCAAGTTTGATATTTTTAAATCTACTATCGGGTTATCTTATTTTTTTAAATTTAAACGGAATAAAAAATTATTTTATTGTAGTTATTACTATTACACCACTAGATCCTTGTGATCCGTAGTAAGATGCCTCAGCGCCTTTTAAAACCCTAATTGATTTTACATTATTAGGAATAAGATAATCGATATTTGAGACTATCATCCCGTCAACAACAAATAATGGCTCAGATGCATAGTTTATTGAACTAACCCCTTGAATGGTTATTTTGTGATCTCTTGAAACGATCACTCCTGCTACTCTGCCTCTTATCATGTCATAGATAGTGTTGTAATTACTCTTGTCACTTTGGGTACTTTTACTTTGAGATTTGGCAACATATTTGTCCTCTGACTTTGAATATGCAATTGAAACATCAGTTCCTTTTTCTATTTTTTTTGATTGATCAGCTTCTAAAAATACAAAACTCATCTTGGTTTCATTGTTGTATTTAGAGGATAATAATCCGTATTCATGAGAGTAAACATTAATTGTGCTCACCTTTGCAGGAATTGAAACTTCAAAATCTCCATTCTTGTCTGTTGTTACTTTGGAGTATATGGAATCTAGATATATTTTAGCTTTTGCAACAGGTTTATTGTTAAAATCGACAACCTTCCCGGTTATTTTATTTTGACCATACCCAAAAAACACAAATGACAAACAAATAGTAAGTAATATTTTTGAAATTTTCATAATGAGATTATTTGATTAGGGATTAGGGAGTTAAGTTATTTAATTTTTTTGAATAATCATTAATGTATTAAAAGTTTATCAATTTCTGATAACGAACTGACGAAGTAAATCATTCCAAATACAAAACCATTTTTCCATTAAGCCAATTGTCCAGATCCGTTGTAGCTGTTAGTGGCTGTTTTTTTTAATGTTGCATACAATCGCAATCTGTGTCATTGTAATATCCTGCTTTTCTTTTTTCTGTTATTATTTTTTTGAATATTATTGTGTCAGTAATTATTTCCTTTTCCCAACCAATGTTTGGATTCGAATTTTTTTGAATAAATATTACAAGAATTTCATTTTTTATTGAATTAATTGATATTGATTTGCAGTTGTCATCTTCTCCCGAAGTTCCAATTTGCAATGATTTGTCAAGTAATCTAAATGAATATAACATTCGATCAGTTCCAGTTTGAATTATTGGTATTCTAAAATCATAATAGAAATCTTTACTATCATCAGTATAAATATTTTTGGAAGTACAAGCTGTATCAATTTTCACTAAGCTTTTATCAAATAATTTTAATTCAAACTTGTTTGGCAAGTATAATACTAGTTCATAATTTTTTATATTTTTACCCATATAAGATTTAGGATAAAAAGTTATTAATAATATGCTTAATGAAATGAGATTTAGGAAACAAATTAATTTTGAATATGACTTTGGTAACTTGGCTTTTGATACTAAATTATACAAAAAAAGTTGAAAGAATGTTGCAAAAATATATGTAAGACTAAAACCAATTAGAAGCATTTTTTTTTCATAACTTTCATTTGGACCGAAAACGGCAATATTTACATTTTTAACTATTTCTAATTGATATAAAACAAAAAGAATTGAATAAAATATTAGGTTTGGTATAATTGTTTTGACACCAATCCTTGTTTCATTTTTTCCTTTTAAAAACAAGAAAGAGATTAAATTAGAAATAAGAAAAAATAGAACTATTAAAAGTGCTACTGAAATTATTTCATCAAAAGATTGGTTTAAATACATTAAATTTTAGTTGTATTTTTTTACGTTTTTTTTTGGTAAAACAGCCACTAACGTTCTGGCACTACAGCGGTTTTGGGATTAAATTAAGTCCTATTTTCGGATTAGCCAAATCATCCCAAATACAAAACCATCTTTCCATTAAGCTCAATGTCCAAATCCGTTGTAGCTGTTAGTGGCTGGCTCTTTTTTTAGTTAAGGATTATAGACTATTTCATTATCGTTTCAAGATGCTTTTCAAAACCTCCTTTAAAAATTTTTTCAACCCAATTCTTAAAGTCAGTTGTGTTTTCAACTAAGTAAGTTTTTTCAGTTGTTGTACCTTCATTTTTCACGATTTTTATAATCTCTCCATTTTTTATTCTTTGATTTATTTCGTAGAGGTCAAATGCGCAAAATTTATAATAACTTAAAGTATCGTATTCCCAAGATTCGTTTAAGTATTTTATTTCCTCTTTGTTATTATAGAAATTATATCCCATTTTATAAATTTTAGATTTTATTTTAAAAAGATGTTAAGTTGAAATATGATTGCAATAACTAGATTTCATAAAAACACTTCTGATATGTAATTTCGTTATTTTTACTAATTTGGTTGCGAGGTTGCCATTAACATCCTGGTAGTTAGTGTGTTTTAGACTAAATTAAGCCTTGTCTTCGGATTTGCCAAATCATCCCAAGTACAAAACCATCTTTCCATTAAGCCAAATGCCCAAATTGCTTGTAGCGTGTGTTAGTGGCAGTTATTTTACGTATTTATTTTTCGCTTACTATTTCCTCATTTTTTACTAAATTTTCAACATCCACTCTATAGTAATCTGTTTTTCCATTATCTAATGAGTAGAATTTAACTTGCAGTTTCGCGTATAAATCAATTGTAAATATCATTTTCATTCTTGCTTTTCCTGCTGGTAACTTTGGTAAACCTTTTATAATAACACCACCAGCTAAACCATTTATTCCTTTATTTGGCATTTGCTTATTTTGATTTGCAAATTCTTTATCTCCGTAATATATTATGCTTTTACAAGTAACTTGGTCGTTTTCTGATGTTATTAATTCTCTTGTAATTGTAACAGGAAGTAAAGTTCCTTTTTTTACACCAACCAAATATTGGTTATCTTTAACTTCAGCACCAATTGAGCAAAGCAATCTTCTTTTTTCATAAAGATTTAATTTTACAGCTTCCTTTTGAATACTAATATTTTCTGGCGCAATTTTAAAAGCTTCTTGGACTATTTCAGGTCTATTTGTTGCTTTTGCTTCGTATATAATGTCGTTTGCAAGATATTCTCGTGAATTTAGTCCGTTGAATTCATCAATTTCAAATTTTGTTAATTTTATTACTGTATTTACTATTTGAAGGTCTTTCTTTAAATTGTCAAATTCTGTTCTAAATGCTTGAACAGTTTCATCTTCATTTTTGATTAAAAGTATATTCTCATTATTTTTGCTTTCTGCAAAATAAGTCCAATTATAAGAACCATTAATTAATACTTTTCCATCTATTACACAGAACTTATTATGCATTGGATTATCGGAATCTGAAAAAAATAATTCTCCCCCTAAATCAATGAATTTTTGAAAATCTAAACCATTTTCTCTATTGTTTATAAAATCATTATGGACAATTAAAGAAATAGAAATACCTGATTCTTTCTTTTCACAAAGTTTTTCAAAAAGTTCGTGATTTGTGAACCAGTAAATTGCTACAATGATTTCCTTTTCTGCTAGATTTAACTCTGATAAGATTTCTTTTCGGATGTTTTGGAAGTAAGTTTTTATCATTTATTGAATTCTGAGTTTTCTTATAATTGCCACTAACTTGTATATATATGTGACTCCATCACACATATCCACCCAAAATCGGGTGTATAAGTGTGATAAAATACACACTTATTATTCTTCTCAAATATATAAAATAAAGAACGCAAATCATCAAAAGGATTTTTGCTGCTATTCTATTTTATGAATTTGTTTAAACAGATTGAGTTGTGTTTGTAATGTTTCAATTTGTTTTTCGTTTTCGACAAGTTGGGTTTTCAGTTCTTTTTCGGCTTTGGTTTCGTAGGGTATTCCCAGTCTTTCGCCCAGCTCCATAAGGAAGTTATGCTCTACCGCCAGCGAAATGCGCCATAATATGGCAAACTGAAAAGAGGACTGCTTGAAATAGCCATTCAAAGTAGTGGGTAGAACCCCTAAAAAGTCTGATACCTTTTTCTTCCGAATCTTATTTTCCTGAAAGTGCCAATTGATGAAATTGCCCAGTGACGGTGCATCATTGTCCCGCTTTTGTAGAAATTTCTTTTTGAGTTCTATCATGACTTTGTTAATTGTTAGTAGTAGTAAATATACTATTTTTTGTATTAAATAGTGTTAAAGGCTAATACTATTTGTATTAAAGGCTAACTCTATTAGCCTTTATACATAACTAAATTGGTAAAAATTGCCAGTACTATTTGCAATAATTACTAATAGTATTAGTGATTAATACTAATTATACAGGTAATAAAGGCTAGTAAAGTTAGCCTTAAATACTACTTTACTTAGTGATAAAGGCATAGTAACTTAGCCTTTATCACCAAGTAAATTATTTTTCCTTTAAAGAAACATCAAAAAAGGTGAAGCTTTTTGGTTGCTCAACAGCTACCAGCTACACCCAATATTGTCATCCCGTCTCGTCTTTTTGGATGAGAGAGGAACTCCTTTGAGATGTCCACAAAGTAATCACATACAGTGCGGAGCTACTTGCGAAGATCCCTCCTCCGTCGGGATGACAAGATTGAGGATGTTGATTGCGGAGATTTGCTTCGTCTGTTCGCTATCGCTAGAGTCTCCACCGTTGGGATGACAAGTTTGAGGGTATAAGGGATGCAGAAAGGTATAGGGATGTGAAAAAAAATCAAGGGTAGGAAAGGAAAGTATAGCTGAAAGCAATTGATGAAGCATAAAAAAAAACGCTTCCTGTTAGCAGGAAGCGTTTTGTAATAGTAAGATCTGAAGAATTATTAGTTAGGATTGACAGCAGGAATACCAGAGCCTCCCTGACCTGCGAAGCGTTGTTTTAATTGTGATACAATTGTATCAGTACCGCCTACGCCGGCATCGGCGGCGGAGCCAAAAAGTTTATACAGCGTAAGTGCCGATGTATAGGCTTCGCTACCCACCAATAATTGGGTGTCCTCCATTTTTTCGAGTAGTTGTTTGGTTACCATAATAATTTCATCGAGTTGTGTAAAAAGCAACATGTCATTTTGCATACTTGCTACAGATACATAAGATGGTATTAATGTAGGGTTGTTTACTCCTGCATTAATGGCATCTTCTGTAAAAGCTTTATTGCTAACATTTATCGATGGGAGAGCAATACGCTCTTCGGTAGTAAGTCCCACCAGAAACGGAAGGTTTGTAGTAATGGTTTGCAAGGCAGTTTTTACTGCTGTTATTTGTGCAGCTGTAGCGGTTGTGTTGATTCGGTTGTTGGTTAAATTAGCCATAGATGATAGTTTAAAAGGTTATTGCTAATATAGGAATTTTAGTAAATTACAATATAAAAAAGTAAAGTTTTTTCTTATTTTACTGTTTTAAAAATATGCTAGGGATAGTATTTACACATAATATTGTCATCCCGATACTTCCTGCGTCAGCACAGGTTCCAAAGGAATCTCCGCAAGTAGCTCTGTACAGTATCGTGTTTACTTTGTGGAATATCGTGCGGAGATCCCTCGTTCCTCGGGATGACAAGATTGGGGTTTGTAGGGATCTGAAAACCTCAATGGCATTTACCGGGGATGAGAATATTGGGTGCAGTCGGAGTGGAGACGGGGTGAGAAAAATGTACAAAACGGCAATAGAATGTGCAGTGGCTTTTTTGGAAAACGTCTTTTGAAAAACTAAACGTCTAAACTAGCCCTGATGGAAGCGGCATCTTTTTTTTATTTTACCCTGTCAGGGTTTTAAACCCTGACAGGGTAAAATAAAAAAAAATACAGCGGACAGCAGGAGTGATGTTGATGAGGAACGAATAATTTCTGCTCCTTATTTTCATTAGGGTTATAAAATGAAAAACCCTTTCAGTTGTGATACTGAAAGGGTTTTGTATAATATGTAATCTGCAATCTAGCTCTCCATGTAAGCCTCGATAGGCGCACAGCTACACACTAGGTTTCTGTCTCCGTAAGCGTCATCGGCTCTACGAACGGTAGGCCAGAATTTGTTTTCGGCGATGTAATCCAGTGGGAAAGCAGCTTGCTCTCTGCTGTATGGGAAATCCCAAGTTTCGGCAGTAAGCATGGCCAATGTATGAGGAGAATTTTTCAATACGTTGTTGCTGTCTTCGATGGTTGCTGCTTCGATTTCTTTACGAATTGCAATCATAGCGTCACAAAAACGATCTAATTCTTCTAGGTTTTCACTTTCGGTTGGCTCGATCATCAAGGTTCCTGCCACTGGGAAAGAAACGGTTGGTGCGTGGAAACCATAATCCATTAAACGTTTTGCGATATCGGTAACTTCGATTCCTTTTTGTTTGAAAGGGCGACATTCCAAAATCATTTCGTGAGCTGCACGACCCATTTCACCAGAGTATAAAGTGTCGTAGTGACCGTTTAATTTTTCTTTGATGTAATTGGCGTTCAAGATAGCGTGCTCTGTAGCTTCTTTTAATCCATCGGCACCTAACATTGTGATGTAACCGTAAGAGATTAAACATACCAATGCAGATCCCCAAGGTGCTGCAGAAATACCTGTAATGGCATTGCTTCCGCCTGTTGGAATAACTGGGTTTGATGGCAAGAAAGGAACTAAGTGCTCGGCAACGCAAATTGGTCCAACACCTGGTCCACCACCACCGTGAGGGATAGCGAATGTTTTGTGAAGGTTCAAGTGACAAACGTCAGCTCCAATAGTTGCTGGGTTGGTCAAACCAACTTGTGCATTCATATTGGCACCGTCCATATAAACCTGTCCGCCGTTTTCGTGGATTAGTTTTGTGATTTCGATAATAGCGCTTTCAAAAACCCCGTGAGTTGATGGATAAGTAACCATCAAACAAGAAAGGTCATCTTTGTGCTCAATTGCTTTTTGACGTAAATCTTCAACGTCTATATTTCCGTTTTCCAATGTTTTGGTTACGATTACTTTCATACCCGCCATAGCTGCAGATGCTGGATTGGTTCCGTGAGCCGATGATGGAATTAAAGCGATGTTTCTGTGGTGATCACCACGAGATTGGTGGTACGCGCGAATTACCATTAATCCTGCATATTCTCCTTGTGCTCCTGAGTTAGGTTGCAAAGTTGTTCCTGCAAAACCGGTAATTACGTTTAATTGTTGTTCCAATTTAGACAACATTTCTTGGTATCCTTGTGCTTGATCTAGCGGTGCAAAAGGGTGAATGTTGTTCCAAAGTGCATTGCTTAATGGTAACATCTCTGAAGCTGCATTCAGTTTCATTGTACAAGATCCTAGAGAAATCATTGAGTGATTCAATGATAAATCTTTACGCTCCAACATTTTGATGTAACGCATCATTGCTGATTCTGAGTGGAATTGGTTGAAAACATCGTGTTGTAAGAAAGATGATGTTCTGTTTAAATCCTCTGGAAAATGATTTGCTTCTGATAAATTTTCGATTGTTGTTGCTTGCTTGCCATTTGCGGAAGCGAAAATTCCAGCAATTTTATTGATATCGGCAATACTAGTAGTTTCATTCAAAGAGATAGAAACGGTATTGTTGTCGATGTAGTAAAAGTTTATCTCGTTTTGTTCTGCAATAGTGCGAACTTTTTGAGCGTCTGCTTTGATAACGATAGTATCGAAGAAAGCAGTATTGGTTTGTTGTAAACCTAGTTTTTCCAATTCGTTTGACAAAGTTGCAGCCAAAGCGTGTACTTTATCAGCGATATATTGCAAACCTTTTGGTCCGTGATATACAGCGTACATTCCTGCCATTACAGAAAGTAATACTTGTGCAGTACAGATATTTGAAGTCGCTTTGTCACGTTTGATGTGTTGCTCACGAGTTTGCAAAGCCATACGCAAAGCACGGTTTCCGTTAGTATCAACAGTTACCCCGATGATTCTTCCCGGCATAGATCTTTTGTACTCGTCTTTGGTAGCAAAATAAGCAGCGTGTGGTCCACCATAACCCAACGGAATTCCGAAACGTTGTGTTGTTCCAACTACTACTGCAGCTCCCATTTCTCCTGGAGGAGTCAGTTTTGTTAAACTCAAAATATCGGCAGCAACAGCAACTTTTATTTCGTTTGCTGCAGCTTTTGCAATAAATGAAGTATAGTCGTTTACTTGACCATATTTTCCAGGATATTGAAGGATTGCTCCGAAAAAGTCTGATGAGAAATCAAAAATTTCGTGGTTTCCAACAACCAATTCTATTCCGATTGGAGTAGAACGAGTTTCTAAAACCGATAAAGTTTGAGGTAATATTTCTTCGGAAACGAAGAATTTATTGACATTGTTTTTCTTTTGATCGCGTGTTCTTACGTCAAATAATAATGCCATTGCTTCGGCAGCTGCAGTCGCTTCATCCAATAAAGAAGCATTTGCGATTTCCATTCCGGTAAGTTCAACTACCATAGTTTGGAAATTTAAAATAGCTTCCAAACGACCTTGTGCAATTTCAGCTTGGTAAGGAGTATAGGCAGTGTACCATCCTGGGTTTTCAAAAATATTTCTTTGAATAACCGCGGGAACAATAGCTTGGTTGTATCCTAAACCTATGTACGATTGAAACATTTTGTTTTTGCTTCCCAACTGGGTGATATGATTGGCATATTCATATTCAGTCATAGCAGGGTCTAATGCAAGAGGCGCTTTTAGACGAATATCATCCGGAAGTGTTTCATAAACAAGTCGCTCTATAGAGTCAACTCCTATGGTTTTCAACATGTGTTGTAAATCTGTTTCTCTCGGGCCAATGTGTCTTAAAGCAAAAGAATCTGTTTTCATGTGTAGTTAATATTTGTTTTTTATTTGAACATGGTATCGCCATTCTGTTTTAATTATTCTACAGTATGAATCATGGCGATTTCATATATGTGTAGCTACTATTTGTTTTTTTTAAGTCTAAAGGAAAAGCCTGATTGTTTAAATATTCATTTATATTTGAATTTCAGTCCAATCAAGACTATTTAGTGTAGAAATAAAAGCGTTGTGTTTTTTGTGGTGCAAAAATAAATATTAATCTCTTAATAAAGCCCTTTTTTAACTTGATTTTATAGGGATTTTTCAACTAATGGACTGATTTATTAACAATTGATTAAATTTGTTTGATGAAGATTTTAAAAAGTATTCTTAAATTTTATATAAACAGCAGTATACATGTTGCTTTGTCCTGTTTTTCATTGGTACAAATGACTAATTTTATGTTCAATATTCCAGAGGATAAGCCGGTAGCAAATTTTGCTTTCTTTGGAACTATTGTGGGATATAATTTTGTTAAGTACGATAGTTTTGCTCGAACCCATAAAATAAAAATGCGGGCTAGTTTGAAGCTCATTGTTTTGTTCAGTGTTCTTTCTTTTATAGCGGTTGGTTTTTACTTTTTTCAATTGCAGCGTATAACTCAAATTGTTTCAGTAGGGGTTTTATCCTTGACTTTATTGTACACATTGCCATTTTTTCCAAATCGCAAAAACGCCAGAAATTGGGCTGGCATCAAAATTTATATTGTGTCTTTGTGTTGGGTTGGAGTAACTTTAGTATTGCCAATCCTGGATGCTGGAATTGCGATAACTTCGGATTTCTATCTAAAAAGTGTTCAGCGATTTATATTGTTTTTTGTACTGATTCTTATTTTTGAAATTATTGATTTGGCCAATGATGATCCTCATTTGAAAACCGTTCCTCAGCAAATAGGAGTGAAGCGAACTAAAAACCTGGGATATGTTTTATTGATGATTTTTTGTGTTTTGGAATTGTTCAACAGTAATTTCAAATACAATATTGTGCATTTGGTATTAGTGATTATTATCGCCACTATTACAACTTTGTTTTTGGCTTTCGCTAATGAAAAACGGTCCAAATATTATACTTCGTTTTGGGCAGAATGTATTCCGATTTTTTGGTGGATTTGTGTTTTGTGTTTTTGGTAGATGTAATAATTGATTCATAGTTTTCTAAAAATAAAAAACCGAAGCATTTCTACTTCGGTTTCTAAATTTCTTTGTAAATAAAATAACTGTTATTTTAGTTTTTTGACCTGTTTATTGTTTATTAATGCTTTCATCTGAGTTATGGCAATCGTATTCAATTGCATTAAACGTTCAGATTGTGATTGCCCTTGATAAATAAAAACCGAATTTAAACTTTCTAAATTAGACAAAACTACTAATTGTTCAATGGTTGCCATATCTCGAATATTTCCTTCAACATTTGGATTTTCATCTTTCCATTGTTTTGCAGTAATTCCAAATAAGGATACATTTAGCAAATCGGCTTCATTGGCATAAATGAAATTTATTTTGTTTTTATCAAGAGATTCAGGAATTAGATTTGTTTTTATGGCATCTGTATGAATGTGATAATTTACTTTTGCTAACGTTCGTTGAAAATTCCATTCTAATTTTAATCGATCGTTCTCATCTTCTTTTAAACGTTGAAATTCTTTTACTAAGTAAATTTTAAATTCAGGACTTATCCACATGCCAAATTCAAAAGCAATATCTGGATGGGCAAATGTTCCACCATATCTTCCTGTTGTTGCTCGAATTCCTATAGCATTTGTTTTTTCAACCCAATCTTTGACACTTAATTTATAACTGTTTAAACCCGCTTGACTTTTAATTATGGCAAATTCGCCATAATTAAAATTTGGATTATAGATGCTTTCCCAAATCCCCAAGTACTCAATAGTATTTCTATTTCTTAACCAGTCTGAAATAAAAAAATCTCCATCTTTTGCTTTAATCATATCGGTAAGAGATATGAAATCAGAATTTCCTTTTTGGATTATATTGATTTCTTTTCCAAGTACGTTTAGGATTTTACTTTTTGCCATCTGTTTCGTTTTCAAATAATGCATAAAGTTAGAAAAACAATTCTTATATGTAAGAATTTAAAGTCAATATTTTAAATTAATCCCGCTCTTTTCAACAAAGCATCTGGTTTTGGTTCTTGTCCTCTGAAACGTTTGTATAAAATCATAGGGTGTTCTGTTCCTCCTTTTGAAAGTACATTTTCTTTGAATTTTTCTGCTACTTCCGTATTAAATATTCCTTCTTCTAAGAAATAATCAAATGCGTCAGCGTCAAGAACTTCGGCCCATTTGTAGCTGTAATATCCAGATGAATAACCTCCTTGAAATATGTGTGAAAATGCAGTACTCATCGCATTTTCTGCTACATCAGGATACAATTGAGTGGAAGCAAATTGTTTGGTTTCAAAAGTTTTGATGTCTGTGATATTTGTAGGATCTTGTCCGTGCCAAGCCATATCCAACAATCCAAAACTCAATTGACGCATCGTAGCCAACCCTTCTTGAAAACTTGCACTCTCTTTAATTTTTTGAACATATTCTTGCGGTATAACTTTGCCAGTTTCGTAATGGTGTGCAAACAAAGCCAAAGCCTCTGGTTCGTAGCACCAATTTTCCATAATCTGACTTGGTAATTCCACAAAGTCCCAATAAACTGATGTTCCCGAAAGATTTGGGTATGTAGTATTTGCTAACATTCCGTGCAATCCGTGACCAAATTCGTGAAATAAGGTAGTCACTTCATTAAATGTTAAAAGCGACGGTTTGGTTTCAGTAGGTTTTGTAAAGTTGCAAACATTCGAAATATGGGGTCTTTCGTTTATGCCGTCTTTAATGTATTGTGATTTGAAAGAAGTCATCCAAGCACCATTTCGTTTGCCTTTTCTCGGAAAGAAATCGGCGTAGAAAACAGCAACTAATTCTTTGTTTTTATCTGTTACTTCATAGGTGGTTACTTCTTCGTGGTATTTATCGATATCAAAAACCTCGGTAAAAGTAAGTCCATATAATTTTTCGGCAATAGTGAAAGCACCATTCAATACTTTCTCCAATTGGAAGTACGGTTTCAATTTCTCATCATCCAAATTGAATAATTGTTGCTTCAGTTTTTCTGAATAATAAGCGCCGTCCCATTTTTCAAGTTGTTCTATGCCATCCAATTCTTTGGCGAAAGCCGATAATTGGTCAAACTCTTTTTGTGCAGCCGGTTTTGCTTTGGCTAATAAATCATTTGAAAAGGATAATACTCTTTCTGGACTTTCGGCCATGCGTTCTTCAAGTACAAAATGAGCATGAGTTTTATAACCCAAAAGATTGGCTCTTTCGAAACGCAGTTTGGTAATTTTCAAAACAATCTCTTGATTGTCAAATTCGTTATTTTGAAAACATCTGGCACCAAAAGCAATCGCCATTTTTTTACGCAATTCACGGTTGTCAGCATAAGTCACAAACGGAATGTAACTTGGATGGTCCAAGGTAAAAATCCAGCCTTCTTTTTCCTGGGCTTTCGCCAATGAACGAGCAGCTTCAATAGTTCCTTCCGGTAAACCTGCCAAATCCTTTTCATCTATAAGATGCAATTCGAAAGCATTGGTTTCAGCCAAAACATTCTCGCCAAATTGCAAGCTTAATTTTGATAATTCTTTATCGATTTCTCGTAACTGATTTTTCTTGTCTTCAGGTAAATTAGCTCCATTTCTGGAAAAGCTTTTGTATTGTTTATCCAAAAGGGTTGTTTGCTCCGGATTCAAGTTCAATGAATCCATTTGCTCATATACCATTTTTACTTTAGCAAACAGACCAACATTCAAACGAACATCATTTCCAAATTCAGATAATAAAGGCGAAACTTCTTGAGCAATTTTTTGCATTTCGTCACTCGTTTCTGCCGAATTTAAATTGAAAAAGATACTTGAAATTCGATCCAAAGTATCTCCGCTAAATGATAAAGCCTCAATTGTGTTTTGAAAAGTAGGATTTTCTGTATTGTCAACTATTGCGTCAATTTCGGCTTTGGCCAAATCAATAGCTTCCTGAAAAGCAGGAAGATAATCTTCATTTTTTATTTTAGAAAATGGCGCCGTGTCTAGCTTGGTGTCAAATTTTTGAAGTAGTATATTCATAATTCTATATTCTATTTTATTGCAAACAAGTGGTTGTTATAGTTTTACATTTTTATCCTTTAAAAACAAAAAAGAGGAAAAATGTGTTAAATTTTTCAAGTGATGTGTATTTTATCGATTATTTGCGTACTTTTGTCGAGTAATTAGTTAGCGCATGAACTAATTCAGTCGAGAATTATAAGCTCTTTTTGGCCCAAATCAAAAAAAATTATATTAAATACCACACACATTATTGATAAAACTAAATTCCCCCAAGTTTAGATTTTACAATATCAAAAAAAGCTCCTTTTATTAGGAGCTTTTTTTATTTATTCAAATTTTCAGAAGATTTATAAACGGCTTCTTTCAGTCCTTCTTTATAGGTGATGATTTTATCTAAAATATTTTTGTCGGCACTTCCTATGATTTGTGCAGCAAGAATTCCGGCATTTTTTGCTCCGTTCAAAGCAACAGTGGCAACAGGAACACCTCCAGGCATTTGTAAAATTGATAGAACACTGTCCCAACCATCAATAGAGTTGCTAGATTTTACAGGAACTCCAATCACAGGTAATGGGGACATCGAAGCTACCATTCCAGGTAAATGCGCCGCACCACCAGCACCAGCAATAATCACCGAAATACCACGTGTATGTGCATTTTTACTAAAATCAAATAATTTTTCAGGGGTTCTGTGTGCCGATACAATATCGACTTCTACAGCTATATCAAATCCTTTTAAAATGTCTATGGCATCTTGCATTACAGGCATGTCCGAAATGCTTCCCATTATTATGGCTACTTTGCTCATTTGTTTTTATATTGATTTTTGAATTAAATTATAATTCAATATTTATAATTATTTTTTAACTAATCACTCTTATCGTATTCTTCACATCCTCGGCAATCCTTCTTGCTTCATTGATGTCTTCATTGACAATTGTAACATGTCCCATTTTTCTGAAAGGACGAGTTTGTTTTTTACCGTAAATGTGTGGGGTAACACCATTCCAACCTAAAATTTTCTCTATATTTTCGTAAACGACATCTCCAGAGAAACCTTCTGCACCTGATAAATTGACCATAATTCCAGCCACTTTACTTTCTGTATTTCCCAACGGCAAATCAAGAATTGCTCGCAAATGGTTTTCAAATTGTGATGTATAACTGGCTTCGATCGAATAATGACCAGAATTGTGTGGGCGAGGAGCCACTTCGTTTACCAAGATTTCATCGTCTTCGGTTTGGAACATTTCAACTGCCAAAAGACCAACGTGATTAAATTGTTGCGAAACATTCAAGGCAATTGCTCTTGCTTTTTCGGCTACTTTATCGTCAATTCGGGCTGGACAAATTACATATTCCACTTGATTGGCTTCAGGATGAAATTCCATTTCTACCACCGGATATGTTTTTATTTCCCCCTGTGGATTGCGGCAAACAATAACGGCCAATTCATTTTTGAAAGGAACCATTGTTTCTGCAATACATTCCACATTCGGTAAATTTTCTAAATCGGTTGTTTGTCTGATGACTTTTACACCGTTTCCGTCATATCCAAATTCGGTACATTTCCAAACAAAAGGAAGTTGGATATTAGAATCCACTAAATCAACCACCAAATCTTTTAAAGTTGCATAACGTTTAAAAGGAGCTGTTGGAATATTATTCTCTATATAAAAGGCTTTCTGAATGCCTTTGTTTTGTATCAGTTTCAGTGTTTTTGGAGAAGGATATACTTTTAAGCCTTCATTTTCCAATTTTTCCAAAGCATCTAGATTTACCAATTCAATTTCAAAAGTCAAGACATCTACTTGCTTTCCAAAATTGTAAACCGTTTCAAAATCCATCAAATCACCTTGAAAAAAATGATTGCATGCAATTTTGCATGGTGCTTCGTCACTAGGATCGAGTACATATGTTTGTATGTCAAATTTTCGGGTGTCAAACAACAGCATTTTGCCTAATTGTCCGCCACCGAGTATGCCTAATTTGAAATGGGATGAAAAATAGTTCATTGTGATTGGTATTTACTTTGTCTGTTTGGCATTTGCCTTGAGTATGCAAAGATACTTTTTCCTAATCGAATAGGAAAATGCTATTTTATTTTCTTCAAAACTTCTTTGGCGACAGCCTTATAAGCTGCGGTATGATTTGGAAAATCTTTGGTAATTATAATTTTCAATTCGGGATGTATCCAATCATAATGTTGTCCTAAAATATATAAGGTACGCATCGAATAGGCTTTTGAAGCTACTTTGGTGTCGTTAATCAACCAATCAAAACTATTTTCTATTATTTCATCCAAATGTTTCTCTGAAAGCTGAACTTCTTTTTTTTTATAATAGGAAACCACTAAAAGTTGGCAAATTTTTGCTGCTGGCCGTATGGCGCTTTCGTCTTTTAGGTTTTTAATTTTGGGACAAAAAAAATCCAAATGCTGTTCTAACCATTCTAATTTTTGGTAACACACGAATTCCAGAATCCAAAAGGCTTTGGAGGCATTTTTGTTTGAAGTCTGAAAACACAACTGAATCAACTCAGGGAAAAGCTCTCGATTATCCAGAACTTCATTGGCATATTTTTGTCTGTTGGCTCGATGTCCAGTTACATAATCTAAGTTTTTTTGGAATTCGGTAACCATCATTGGTGTTTTTGGTTTAAAAGTACAAATCAATTGACAATTGTCAAAAGTGAAATCCCTATCTTTGCCAAATATTTTAAAATATAAAACTGTGATACAACTACACGATAAACAATTTGTTCCGTTTATTTCAGCCAAAGAGATAAACTTTGCTATTGAAAAAATGGTAGCGCAAATAGAAGATGATTTTTTTGATGAAACACCAATTTTTATTGGAGTATTGAATGGTTCTTTTATGGTAGTTTCCGATTTTTTAAAATTATACAAGAAACCATGTGAAGTGTCTTTTATCAAATTAGCTTCTTACGAAGGAACTTCCTCTACCGAATCGGTTAAGCAATTAATAGGCATAAACCAAGATTTAACGGGGAGAACAGTAATTGTTATTGAAGATATTGTTGATACAGGAAACACTTTGGAAGAATTAAAAAAACTGTTCAAAAGTCAAAATGTAAAACATTTTAAGATTGCAACGCTTTTCTTTAAACCGGATGCTTTCAAAAAAGACCTGAAAATTGACTATGTGGGTATTCGTATTCCCAACAAATTCATCGTTGGTTTTGGTTTGGATTACGATGGTTTGGGTAGAAATTTACCTGAAGTATATCAATTAAAGGAATAACAAAATAGTAAAAATCATATATAAAAAAGGAATGATCAATATAGTTTTATTTGGAAAGCCAGGAGCAGGAAAAGGAACTCAGGCAGAATTTTTAAAAGAAAAATACAAATTAACACACATTTCAACTGGAGATGTTTTTCGTTACAACTTGAAAAACGACACTCCATTAGGTAAAGAAGCAAGAGTGTATATGGATGCCGGGGATTTGGTTCCAGACGAGTTGACTACCAAAATGCTTATTGATGAGGTAAACAAACACCCAGATACTAACGGGATTTTATTTGATGGGTATCCAAGAACAATTTCTCAAGCCGAAGCATTAGACGCATTTTTGCCGACAATTGGTTCATCTGTTGCCGCTACAATTGCTCTTGAAGCAGACGATAATATTCTAGTGGCAAGATTATTGGAAAGAGGAAAAACAAGTGGAAGAGTTGACGATCAGGACGAAGATAAAATCAGAAATCGTTACCAAGAATACAACGAAAAAACTGCTCCATTAATGGGGTATTATAAAGCACAAAATAAGTTTCACGCTGTAAATGGAATAGGATCTATTCAGGAAATTACAGAGAGATTAACAGCGGTTATCGATAATTTGTAGAAGCAATTTCCAGCTGTACGTTTCAAGTCCGCGTCCCGTTGTTTATTTTTCTAAAGCGCCCCATAAGCTTCTTTCAGTCGCTTTTGTGTCACTCATAAAAATTAAACAACGGGACTGTGGGCTTTTCACTTCCATCTGGGCTATTAAAATAAGATTACGCAACAACAAGATTCTAAGAATCAAAAATATAAACGAATTATCTAAACATTGGAAATAGTAATAATATTTTTTCTAATACTCTTAAATGGGGTCTTCTCTATGTCTGAAATTGCATTAATTTCGGCCAGAAAAAACAGATTGGAAACCGCAGCAAAAAAGGGAAACAAAAGTGCCCAAATCGCTTTGGATTTAGCCAATTCCCCAAATAAGTTTCTGTCAACAGTACAAATAGGAATAACACTTATTGGGATACTTACCGGTATTTACAGTGGGGATAAAATCACCGCAGATGTCGAGCTATTTGTAAGAGGATTTAAGATATTGGTTCCGTTTGCTCATTCAATTGCAGTTGGAATTGTAGTTGTAGTATTGACGTTCTTTTCATTGGTATTGGGAGAATTATTGCCTAAACGGATTGGGTTGAATCATCCTGAAGGTATTGCTAAAGCTGTAGCATTACCTATGAAAATTGTTTCGATAATTACTGCTCCTTTTATATGGTTGCTGACTACTTCGACAGATTTTTTATTGGATGTATTGCAAATAAAACCTACTGCTGACGGGAAAGTTACAGAAGAAGAAATAAAAGCAATTATCAAAGAAGGAACCGAAGGTGGTGAAGTTCAGGAAATAGAGCAAGATATCGTAGAGCGTGTTTTTCATATTGGAGATAGAAAAATCAATTCGTTGATGACGCATAGAAAATCAGTTATGATGTTGCCTCTGCATGCCAGTAAAATCCAAGTAAGGGGGTTTATGATCAAAGAATTGCATTCAGTTTATCCGGTTTATGGCGATAACCATGATGATATTGTTGGAGTTGTTAATTTGAAGAGCATTTTTGCCAATGTTGATAATGAAAATTTTAATTTACCTGAAATTCTTACCGAAGCTCCTTTCATGATGGAGCAGACGACTGCTTATAAAGCATTGGAACAATTCAAAAAAACTGGAATTCATTATGCATTGGTTTCCGATGAATATGGTGTTTTTCAAGGAATTATTACGTTGAATGATATTCTGGAAGCCTTGGTTGGAAATGCATCCGATTTTTATAAAGATGATTTTAAACTAATCGAAAGAGAGGATGGAACCTGGATGGTAGACGGGCATTATTCGTTACACGATTTCCTTACCTATTTCGAGCTGGATGATTTGATAAATGATTATGAAGTGACCACCGTGAGTGGATTAATAATGACTGAATTATCTCGTATCCCAAAAGAAGGAGAAAAGTTGATTTGGCAAAAATTTGAGTTAGAGGTCATCGATATGGATGGCGTGAAGATTGATAAAGTAATGGTTAAAGCCTTAAAGGTTTAAAAAAAATAGTTTAGAAGTTTAGAAGTTTATGAGTTTAGAAAATCAACTAAGCGATTAAACGATTAAGCGATTAAACTTTAAACAAGAAGATATGACAGAAGGGAATTTTGTAGATTACGTAAAAATTTATGTTTCTTCAGGAAAAGGGGGGAAAGGATCTACGCATTTGCATAGAGAAAAATTTATTGAAAAAGGTGGGCCAGACGGTGGTGATGGCGGACGAGGTGGACATGTTTATTTAGTAGGAAACAAGGGACTTTGGACTTTGTTTCACTTGAAATTTGCACGCCATATCAAAGCTGGATATGGAGGAGACGGAAGTGGAGACAGAAGCACCGGTGCCGATGGTGAAGATAAATATATCGAAGTACCATTAGGAACCGTTGTAAAAGACAAAGAAACGGGCGAAACCTTATTCGAAATTACCGAAGACGGTGAAAAACAAGTCCTATGTCGTGGTGGAAAAGGAGGATTAGGAAACTGGCACTTTAGAAGCTCAACAAATCAAACGCCTAGATATTCTCAACCAGGTTTGCCAGGTGTGGAAATGGACGTGATTTTGGAACTTAAAGTATTGGCCGATGTAGGTTTGGTAGGTTTTCCTAATGCTGGAAAATCAACGCTATTATCTGTGTTGACTTCTGCAAAACCAAAAATTGCAGATTATCCTTTTACAACATTGAAACCAAATCTTGGGATTGTGGCTTACAGAGATTTTCAATCTTTTGTAATCGCCGATATTCCTGGAATTATTGAAGGTGCTGCCGAAGGAAAAGGATTAGGTCACTATTTCTTGCGTCATATTGAGCGTAATTCGACTTTATTGTTTTTAGTTCCGGTTGATACACCAGATATTAAAGCAGAATACGATATTTTGGTTAATGAATTGACCAAATACAATCCAGAAATGTTGGATAAAGAACGTTTATTGGTGATTTCAAAATGCGATATGCTGGATGATGAACTGAAAGCTGAATTAAAAACAGAATTAGACGTTGCTTTCAAAGACATTCCATATATGTTTATCTCATCGGTTGCCCAACAAGGTTTGACTGAATTGAAAGACAAATTATGGAAAATGTTGAATGATTAAAACTTCAGATTTTATAATAAAAAGGTGTTCTAGCAATAGAGCACCTTTTTTTGTTTTTGTGCCTAAGTTTGATTACTGTTTTTCCTTTTTTTGGATGATGGCAAAAAGGTAGAATGCTAACCCTTAGCCCAATGTCATTAAGTTAAGGGAGAAATTAAAAAAATAGCACGCAGATTCGGCAGATTCGGCAGATTTTTTCACCCATTTTTCTGCGGAAATCTGCGTGAAAATAAAAATAGTAATTCCTTAACTTAATGACATTGCCCTTAGCCCCGGTTGAAGTGAAAATCCTCCCGATTTTTTTTCGGGAGATTGTAACGGAGGACGGGACGATATTGACAAAAAAGCCAAATATTTCTGCTCTAAATTAATCATAATAGGTATCAAATAATACTTCCAAAGTTTCTTTAATATTGTTGGCTTTCATGGTCGGGTATTTTACACGGGAATCAAGCCAGTTTTCGATTATTAAATCAAAATTATCTTCGACATCATACAGTACGGGAACACCCAGTTTTTTAAGGGCAGCCGCATTGCATTCTTGTTCATAATGCTTGCGGATAGGAATCGAGAGTATTTTTTTGCCAAGATATAAGGCTTCGGCTGGCGTTTCAAATCCACCTCCAGTAATAATTCCTTCGCAGTTTATGAGGCTTTTATTGAAGTGTTGTTGATTGACTGGGAAATAAGTAACGTTCTTGATTGTGTGTTTGGCTTCTATACCACTCAAGAACCAGTGAAATTTTAAATTAGGAAGTTTGTTGAATGCTTTTTCCAAACAATCTTGTTGGAAGGAGGGTAAATAAACAGTGATGTGTCCCTCATTTTTGGGTTCGGCATTTACGATTTCATCTTTGATGATGGGCGGATAAATAAAATCATCGTATTTGTCAAAATGTAATCCTATGTTTTTTGGGGAGGGAGCATAATGTTTGAGAATCATCTCACCCATAACACTTTTCTTTTCTGGTCTGGGCGTTTTGGCAGAAATAAAACTGGCCTGATGTCCAAATTGTATCGAATGCACTTTTTGCAGTTTACAGGCCAAAGAAGTAATCGAGTCGAAATCGTTGATAACTATGTCGTAGTTTTTTAAGGGCAAAGCATTGGCATCTTTATAGATTTGTTTGGGTTTGATATTTTTGGCAATATCCCAATAATTCAAACCGCCGCATGTACTGTAATGCAAACTGCAACCTTCACTTTTGAATTTTACAGGTAAATTAATATCCAAGGTTGCGTTGTTGCCGCTTAAGAAAAAATCCACCTCACCAAATTTTTTCAGATAAGGATACAATTGCACTGCTCTGCTGATGTGCCCGTTGCCTGTTGCCTGTATGGCATAAAATATTTTCATTTCTGTATATTTTGATTTTAAAGAACGTTTTTCGAGAATTTTTGTATAATGATTTTAAGAAAGAATCTTGTTGACAATGTCATTGTTCACTTTCTCCTCATTACTATCAGAGTCTTTATAGTGTTCTTTTTTATAATGATAAAGACTCCATTTTTGTTTTTTATATTCCAATGCGGTCAGATTTTCAATCCAATCGCCACTATTGAGGTACAATACTTTTCCGTGTTCATTTTCCACTTCCTTCATTTGGGGTTTGTGAATGTGTCCGCAAACTACGTAGCTGCATTTTTTTTGGATAGCGACATCTGCGGCGGTAGTTTCAAAATTGGATATAAAGGAAACTGCTTTCTTGACACTGTCTTTAATCATTTTGGAGTAGCTTCTTTTTTCTTTGCCCAAAACAGTCAAAAACCAATTAGTCAAACTGTTGATCAGTATCAATAAATCATAGCCTTTTCCACCTAGTTTGGCGAGTATTTTGGCATATCCTTTGGTCGAGGAATCGAATACATCACCATGAAAAATCCATGCTTTTTTGCCATCCAAATCCAATGTCAGTTTGTCTACCAATTCGAAATTGCCTAAAACAAAATCAGAGTATTTTCGTAAAGCTTCATCGTGATTTCCTGTGATGTAAATTACTCGAGTCCCAAGATTGGACATTTTTATAATTTGCCTCAACACATTCATGTGAGCAGCCGGAAAGTAGCTTTTGGTGAAACTCCACATATCGATAATATCGCCATTGAGAACCAATGTTTGTGGGTTTATTGATTTTAAATACTGTAGTAATTCTTTGGCGTGGCAACCGTAAGTTCCTAAATGAACATCACTTATAACCACTAATGGAATTTTTCTTTTCCTTTTCATAATTAGTTTTTACGAAAGTAAGACCGCTATGTTATGCTAATGTGTTTTTAGTATTATTTATATATAAAAAACGAACGATTCAGTTTATCCCAGTATTGTTTTGCCAAAAGTTTTAAGGAGTAAGCAAAACTATGATTTTTGGGTAGTAATAGGGATAGTTTGTGACAGTATAGGTATTGTTTATAAGGGGTGTTACGACCGGTTTGTGGTAGTATTGGTGGTATTTTTAGGGAGCTGTACTCCTTGTTTGTAAGGGTATTGCTGGTGTTTTTTGGGGGTGTTATAGGTATTCTTTGGGAGTATTGCTCCTGCTTTATGGGAGTATAAGGGGTATTTTTGGGTAGGTGTAGGGGGTATAATGGGGTGTATTGTCCCTGATTATACTCTAGTTAATTGGAATGAAGCTAGTGTTTTTACAGTGATGATCCAGCAATATCTATTGCATTGAAATATCAGTAATTTCAGTTATATTTGGAGAAATAACAGAGACTGTTGCATAAAAGTTACCTCGATTAAAGGGGCTATGTGTGATGTTGTTAAACATATATATGAGTTATGCACAATCTTAAAAATACAGACTGATAAACAAGTGAAGAAACTTTTTAAATACTCAAGATTTTTACATTGGATGACATTTTTATGTTTGTGCCTGCCTTTTTTTTATACGGGCTGTAAAAAAGCTGAGGCACCTGCTACGGAAGCAGTACAAATCGATTCGACAAGTTTGAACCTTGAGAAAGTTGATGCCATAGCTATAAATAAAGTTACGAATGAGTCTCAGAAATCAATTAGCAAGGCAGAATCAAAGACTGAGGAAGAAACTCTTTCTGAAACACTTTCCCAAGAATATACTTTTTTACAACCGATTCTTGTTTCAAAGAAAGATACGTTTTCAGGATTGGCAATAGTAATAGACTGCGGAAGTTATATTATATTTTTTAGCTTATTTATATATGTTTTATTGTCAATTTTAAGCTTGACAATAAAATACCTAGATTCAAGCGGAATAAAAACTATTGTTCTTTTAGAGGTTTTATCATTGTTTTTTCTAGTCATTTCAAGACCAATTGGAGTTTTTAGCGATAAACTTTGGGGATTATGGGTTGCGATTATTTTATTTTCGGCTGTAACAATTCTTGATATTTATATTTTGACAAAATCTCATCCGAATAAAAGAAAAGACTGTGCATAACAGCTACAACGGATTTGGGCAATAGGCTTAATGGAAAGTTTGGTTTTGTAAGATTCAGTCATTAGCCTAAAATTAAGACATGCTTAACCTTCGATCATATCAAAAGACAAGAAGTCATATTAAAACTAAAATACGAAACAGAACAAATAATTAATTTAGAATTTTTAAACCTTTAAAAAAGTGTTGAGTCAACACTATAAACACTAATACAATACAAATGGAAAAAAAACTACACTTACTACTATTCTTAATATTCATACAAAACATAAATGCACAATGGAGTAATATCACATCTCCATATGCAGGAAATCTATGGGCCATAAAATTCTTTGATCAAAACAATGGATTTATTGGAGGAAATACTGCGATTTTAAAAACTACTGATGGAGGAAACACTTGGACATCAACACCTGTTAGTAATTTTTTGTTATATAGTTTTTCATTTCCAAGTGCAACGGTTGGCTACTATAGTGCAAGTAATAATGTTGTTGCCAAAACTACAAATATGGGACTTAATTGGACGAATCAAAATCCAAATGCAAGCCCATTTGCATTATTATCCGTAAACTTTCCATCTGTTAATGTTGGATATGCTGTGGGCGACTCAGGTGTGATTAGAAAAACTACAGATGGAGGAACGACTTGGGTAAGCCAAACTTCAGGTTTGACAACAGGATTAGAAGAAATTCATTTTTTTGATATAAACAATGGAATCTGTATCGGAAAAAGCGGCAAAATAAAAAAGACTTCAAATGGAGGGTCCACTTGGAATACAGTAGCAAGTGGAACTTCTGAAAATCTATATGATATCTATTTTGTAGATGCAAATACTGGTTTTATAGCTGGAGGAACGGGAACAATTCTAAAAACAGTAAATGGTGGACAGAGCTGGACTTCATTAACATCAGGAACTTCCAGTTGGTTATATACCATTTGTTTCAAAAATGCATCAGTAGGATATGCCGGCGGAGCTCAAGGGACATTATTGAAAACAATCGATGGAGGCGTTACGTGGACACCCGAAGTTTCTGGGGTGAGCTCAGTCAAATCTCTAAATGACATTGTGTTCATAAATAATAGATTTATTGCTGTTACAAGTCAAGGCGAAATAATTACCGATGCATCCAATTTAGGGGTTGATCAAAATAGTATAGATGATCCTATTCTTATAGTATTTCCAAATCCTACCTCTGATATTTTTTCAGTTGATTATCATAACAATGAAAACTTGACTTTAAAAATAAATATTTTTAATATAAATGGTGCTTTAGTAAAATCAGAAGTATTAAATAACAATCAGCAAACAGTAAATATTAAAGATTTAAATAATGGAGTATATATTGTTGAAATTAAAACGGACCAATCTTCAGTTAAGAAAAAATTAATAATTAAAAAATAAAATATGTATAATGAATTAAAGACTCAAAATAAGAAATCCAAATTTTAAAAGATACGATTGAGATAAAAAAACAGTAAAAATTTAATTCTAAAAATCATTGTCAATACTTACCACAATATTAATAAAATTGGCTTAATGGGCAATTGGATATAGATTTACAAGTTTTGGAAAATTCGAAAATAAGGATTAATTTAGGGTTAAGTTATTGGTAAAAAGCATGTTGGGATTTATTTCGTTGCTCTGCCAAAATGAAGTAATATTTTATTGACTCTAACTTTCCAATAAATTAATCTATGGCATCACTTACCAATACCAGAATAGAATCCATTGACTTGCTAAAAGGCTTGGTGATGGTTATAATGGCACTCGACCATGTGAGAGATTATTTCCATTATTCGGCTTTCTTTTTTGACCCAACAGATCCTATTCAAAGTAATTTGCCTATCTTTTTTACACGATGGATAACCCATTTTTGTGCACCTACATTTAGTTTTTTGGCAGGGATTTCGGCATTTATGGTGGGTAAAAGGAAAACTAAGAATGAGCTATCTGGATTTTTATTCAAGCGTGGACTTTGGCTGGTTTTTATTGAGTTGACGGTAGTAGGTTTTGCTTGGTTTTTTGATATTCACTTCAGGACTTTTGGTTTGCTCGTGATATGGTCATTAGGGATTAGTATGATAGTCTTGGCGGTATTAATTTATTTACCAAGAATTTTTATTCTAGTTTTTAGCTTGTTGCTTATTTGCTGTCATAACCTGTTTGACAACGTTCATTTTTCGGGTAATGTATTATGGTCCCTTATTCATGAACAAACTTTTTATCCACTGTCTGAGCATACCCAATTGCTAATTGGATACCCACTTGTTCCATGGATTGCGGTAATGGCATTAGGGTATTATTTTGGTGCTTTTTATGATAAATCTTTTGACGGTAATAGACGGAAAAAAATATTCAACTCTATTGGAGGAATTGCTATAGTCCTTTTTATTCTCTTACGATTGACCAATTTGTATGGAGATCCGAAGCCGTTTAAACAGTATGATACTTTATCTCAAGACCTAATTTCTTTTTTAAATCCAAGTAAATATCCACCGTCACTTTTGTATATATTGATGACTTTGGGAGGGGCTTTTTTGTTTTTGGCCAACACAGAGAAACTCAAAGGGAAGATTGTAGACTTCTTCTCCACTTTCGGAAGAGTTCCTTTTTTTTATTACATTTTGCATCTTTACTTTATTCATATCATAGCGATGGTTTTTGCTCAATTATCGGGTTTTGGTTGGCAAAAATTTATTTTCTCAACATGGATAGGATTTGAACCCAATATGAAAGGATATGGTTTTAGTCTTTTGGTGGTTTATGCAGTTTGGATTGGAATCATTCTTATGCTCTATCCATTATGTAAAAAGTTTGATGAGTATAAACAAATGAACAGGGAAAAATGGTGGTTGAGTTATTTGTAAAAATAATTTGTTAATCAATAAATGAATAGAATAATATGAATCCTAAAGTTGATTTTTATTTTGATAAAATCTCAAAATGGCAACCAGCATTGGAGCAATTAAGAAGAATTGCTCTGGATTGTCAGCTAACCGAAGAGTTGAAATGGGGTACTCCTTGCTACACGTTTCAAGGTAAGAACATTGTTTTAATACACGATTTCAAAGAGTACTGTGCTTTTTTGTTTTTCAAAGGAGCTTTGTTAAGTAATACAGATGGTGTTCTGATCCAACAATCAAAGAATGTGCAGGCGGCGAGACAGATTCGGTTCACTAATGTTGAGGAAATAGTAGAGATGCAAACCATTTTGAAAGCCCATATTTATGAAGCTATTGAAGTGGAAAAAGCAGGGTTGGAAGTTAAATTCAAAAAAACGGAAGAATTCATTCTTGTCGAAGAATTTCAAAAGAAATTAGATGAATTACCTGATTTGAAAAAGGCCTTCGAATCCTTGACACCAGGACGACAAAGAGCCTATATGTTGCATTTTTCGGCACCCAAGCAATCCAAAACCCGAGAGTCAAGGGTTGAAAAAAGCATACCGCAAATTCTTGACGGTAAAGGATTGAATGATTAGTATATTTGTAAAGGAATATTAAATAAGAACATGATAAAATTTCATGTTTTATATTGTGTTTACACCACAACAATTCTTTTGACTTTAAAACTTTTGACTTACTCATGTCTGAAATATTTAAAAAGCATTTAGAAAAATTCATCGAAATAGATGAAAGGGAACTTTCTGATGTTTTGACTTTTTTTCAGATTAAAAAGGTCAAGAAGAAAGAAAATTTACTTGTTGAAGGACAGATCTGTAAATCGCATTATTTTGTGCTGAATGGTTGCTTGCGAAAATTTTTCATTAATGGAAAAGGCATGGAGCAAACCACTGAATTTGCAATAGAAAATTGGTGGATGACAGACAACTTTGCCTACGAGCGAGGTCTGTCAACAGAATTTTATATTCAGGCAGTTGAAAATTCAGAGATTTTAGTAATTGACCGTGATGCACAAGAAAAGCTGTTAGTTGAATTCCCAAAAATGGAGCGTTATTTTAGATTCATTTACCAACGGGCTTACGCAGCTACGCAAATGCGAATAAAATACCTGTATGATTTTTCCAAAGAAGAATTCTACGATCATCTTTGCAAGGGGCATCCTGAATTTGTGCAACGGATTCCACAATATTTGATTGCTTCTTTTTTAGGTTTTACCCCAGAATATTTAAGCGAGATTAGAAATAAAAAGCKTTCTTAAACCAGTTTAAGTTTTTTACATTATCTATTCCTGAAATTTGTATTGTTAATTTAAAACAAACAAATAAAATGGAAAAGAGAATAAACATCAACGAAATTGAACCTCAAGCTTATAAAGCGATGTATGCTTTGGAAGGTTATTTGGCAACATCTCAATTGTCAAAAATAAATAAAGAATTAATAAAAATCAGAACATCCCAAATTAATGGATGTGCGTTTTGTATCGATATGCATACAAAAGACGCTCTCAAATATGGTGAAACTACTCAACGTATTTTTTTACTAAATGCTTGGCGTGAAACCAATTTATTTACAGAAGAAGAAAAAGTGATTTTGGCCATTACCGAAGAAATCACTTTGATTCATAATCATGGTTTATCTGATGAAACGTATAAAAAAGCAGAACAGTTTTTTGACAAAAACACCATCGCACAGATTATAATGGCTGTCGTAACTATAAATGCATGGAACAGAATTGCCGTGAGTACACAGTTGGAACCAGGAAAATAAAACGGTCGTTTACAACGGAATAACAGAAAAGCGCAAGAGTCAAGAACTTTTGTGCTTTTTTTTATGATTAAAGCCTAAGTTGTGCAAAGTTTCTAGCTGTAATATTGATTCGATTTTACTCCTTATTTTTAAGTTAAAAGACTTCTATTCTTTTAAAAATTCTTTATTTTTGGTGAATGAAACTACTGGCAAGCGTCTTTTTGTTATTTCCAATATTATTGTTTTCTCAATCTTTTGAAAAAGGGGAAAAATTGTTCGTTGATGGAAAATTCGATCAAGCGCAACCTATTCTGGAAAATTACTTAAAAAGCAATCCATCAAATCTTAAAACTATAGAATATTTAGGAGATATTTCCGGATACAATAAGTCTTGGGATAAAGCGATTACTTATTATAAAAAACTGAAAACGTTAAAACCCACAGAAGCTAATTATTATTACAAATACGGTGGTGCTTTGGGGATGAAATCTTTGGAAGTAAATAAATTCAAAGCATTGGGGATGATTAGTGAAGTGAGGTCTTCTTTTGAAAAAGCCATAGCCTTAAACCCAAAACACATCGAAGCACGTTGGGCTCTAATTGAGTTGAATTTGAAATTGCCTGGAATTGTGGGCGGAAGTGAAGCGAAAGCCATTAAGTACTCGGGTGAATTAAGAGAAATATCTCCAGTTGACGGGTATTTGTCACATGGTCATATCGACGAATATTTTGATAGATATACAAGTGCCGAACAGCAGTATAAAAGAGCTATTTTGATAGGCGGCTCCAAGGTTTGTTATCAAAAATTGGCCGATTTGTATAAAAATAAAATGAAACAAGCCGATAAAGCCAATAAGGTTTGGGAAGACTATAAAAACAGAAAGTAACGGTTATTTGATAACATAATTGTCAATTAAACCTATTAACGAATAAACGAATAAACATAAATGAGAACACATTTCATTGCCATAGGCGGAAGCGCAATGCACAACTTAGCATTGGCATTACACAACAAAGGATATCAAGTTACGGGAAGTGACGACGCTATTTTTGAACCTTCAAAATCAAGATTGGAAAAAAAAGGAATTCTACCTGTAGAGTTGGGTTGGTTTCCAGAGAAAATCACTGCCGATATTGAAGCTGTAATCCTTGGGATGCACGCCAAAGCTGATAATCCTGAGCTCTTGAAAGCACAGGAACTGGGCCTTAAAATTTATTCATATCCAGAGTTTTTATATGAGCAATCCAAAAATAAAACGCGTGTAGTTATTGGTGGTTCACATGGTAAAACGACTATAACTTCAATGATTTTACACGTGATGCATTACCATAATATTGAAGTTGATTATATGGTGGGAGCTCAATTGGAAGGTTTTGACACGATGGTACACCTTACTGAAGAAAATGATTTTATGGTTTTGGAAGGCGATGAGTATTTGTCTTCGCCAATTGATAGAAGACCAAAATTTCATTTATATCAACCAAATATAGCCTTGATTTCTGGAATTGCCTGGGATCATATTAATGTTTTTCCAACCTATGATTTTTATGTAGAACAGTTTGAAATTTTTATTGATAAAATTACAAATGGTGGAATTTTGGTTTACAACGAAGATGATTCAGAAGTAAAACGTGTTGCTGAAAAAGCGACTAATCCAATACGTAAATTAGCTTATCATACACCAAATTATACTGTAAATGATGGGGTAACATTATTGGAAACTCCAGAGGGTGCCATGCCTATTGAAGTATTTGGAGCTCATAATTTGAATAATTTGGCTGGAGCCAAATGGATTTGTCAAAATATGGGAGTGGATGAAGCTGATTTCTACGAAGCGATTGCCAGTTTCAAAGGGGCATCAAAACGTTTGGAAAAAATAGCCGAAAGTAAAACCAAAGTAGCTTATAAAGATTTTGCTCATTCACCAAGTAAAGTGGCTGCGACTACCAAAGCCGTGAAAGAACAATATCCAAATCGTACTGTTGTGGCTTGTCTAGAATTACATACCTACAGCAGTTTGAATGCCGAGTTCTTGAAAGAATATGAAGGTGCGCTAGAATATGCTGATGTAGCTGTAGTTTTCTATTCTCCAGATGCTGTAAAAATAAAACAACTAGAAGAAGTGACTTATGAGCAAATAGCCAAAGCTTTCAATAGAGAAGATTTGATTATTTACACTAACCCAAAAGATTTTAAAGATTATTTGTTTAACCTAAATCTTGAAAATTCTGCTTTATTATTGATGAGTTCTGGGAATTACGGTGGATTGAATTTTGATGAGGTGAAAGGATTAGTTGAATAAACTAACTATTTTATTTATAATATTTAATGTGCCAATTGCAATTTTGTAATTGGCACATTTTTATTTTATATGGTTGCTGCAGAATCTCATTAAGATAAGAAATGAATTTTATTGTATGATTTTTCTCTTTTTTTAATACATTAGCAAAACTAAGATTATAGACTTATGGGCTCAATAGTAAAAGTTGTAAAAACAACCAGCGAAAATCCTGATTTTTTGTCGTTGATAAAAACATTCGATAAGTATTTATGGGAACGTTACCCAGAATTGAAAACCAATTATTGGGGAAACAATATCATAGAATTGAATCGAAATGTTGTAGTAATTTATTTGGATGAAAAACCAGTTGCTTGTGGTTGTTTTAAAAAGTATGACCAAAACACGATTGAGATAAAACGGATGTTTGTTTCTCCCGAAGCTCGTGGATTGGGTTTGGCTCAAAGAGTATTGCAGGAATTAGAGATTTGGGCAAAGGAATTAGATTATTCGGTTTCAGTTTTAGAAACGTTGTATAAACAACAAGAAGCGATTAGTTTATATCAAAAAGTTGGATATACAATTGTCGATAATTATGGCCCCTATGTGAGTATGGACAAAAGTGTTTGCATGAAAAAAGAAATTTAAGAAGATAATCTATGTTAGAAACTTCATTTTGTCCCATTACCAATTGGTCTGAAGATGACAAGCCTCGTGAAAAATTAATGCTCAAAGGTAAAAACGTTTTGAGTGATGCCGAATTGATTGCGATACTCATTGGCTCCGGAAGCCGAAATGAATCGGCAGTGGATTTGAGTAAACGAATTTTGGCAAGTGTGAATCATAATTTGAATGCTTTGGGAAAGCTGTCAATTGCACAATTAATGAACTTTAAAGGGATTGGTGAAGCCAAAGCGATTTCGATAATTGCTGCAATGGAATTGGGAAGGAGAAGGCGAAGTGAAGATGCAGTAGAGTTAACAAAAATAACATCCAGCAAAGCCGTTTTCGAAATTATGCAACCGATAATAGGGGAGCTGACTCACGAAGAATTTTGGGTTTTGTTTTTGAATAATTCCAATAAAGTACTTTTCAAAACGCAGTTGAGTAAAGGAGGAATGACAGGAACAATGGTCGATGTCCGAATTGTATTCAAAATAGCTTTTGAGCAAAACGCAACTGCAATAATTCTCACACACAATCATCCTTCCGGAAAATTGCAAGCCAGTGATGCTGATATTCAAATAACAAAAAAGATTAAAACTGCTGGGCAACAATTGGATATTCCTGTTTTAGATCATATAATTATTACAGAAGCGGGTTACTATAGTTTTGTTGATGAAGGAATATTTTAAAAAATTTGCTCGAACAAGACATTTGTCTTATATTTACAGACAAATGTATTTTTTATGGAAGCGATTAAATTAAAACCAAGAGGAGCTATTGATAAAGCCGTTAGAGTTTTGGTCAATAGAGTAGAGCAGGAGAGAGGATATAAGCTTTTGAATAAGAAGATCACTTATGATGAGTTTTTGAAAAATAGAATGCTAATCGTCCATGCTATCCGCGAAGGAATTCCGTATGAACTTTTCAATTTGATAAAAGAAATAACCCCATTTAACGAAGAGGATTGGGCTTCTTTTTTAGGAATTTCCACAAAATCACTTCAGAGAAATAAAATCAAAGAAGATTTTATTTTCAAACCTTTGCAATCCGAAAAGATATTGGAATTGGCCGAGGTAACTTCTTTGGGAAATGCTGTTTTTGATACGGAAACACAATTTTATTTGTGGTTAAACACACCTTCATTTGCACTTGGAAATCTGCAACCCATCGAATTGCTTAGAGATTCTTACGGCAAGGAAATGGTGGTCAATGAATTAAATAAAATAGATCAAGGGATTTTTGTTTAATGGAAGTTTTTCGATTAGCACGCAAAAAGTACCCTATTGAGTTGTCTGGAAAAGGAGCTTCAATCTCGGGGGCGCGTTGGAATTCAAAAGGTACAGAGATTATTTATTGTGCCCAGAATAGAGCATTGGCAATGGCCGAAGTTTTGGTCCATCTTTCATTGGCAACATTACCCAATGATTTTGTGATGCTTACAATTAATATTCCTGATGATATTTCGATAGAAGTTTTAGATCTTAATAAAGTAAATATAGATTGGAATGTTTTTCCTTGTACCTTTGAGACGCCTCTTTTGGGCGATGATTTCATAAGAAGAAATGAAGCTTGTGTTTTGAAAGTACCATCAGCGGTAGTGAAAGGCGATTTTAATTTTTTGATTAATCCATACCATATAGATTTTTATAAAATTAAAATTACTGAACAAATTGATTTTCCTTTCGACAAACGAATTTTTAAATAATACCATTACATGTTTTCTACTAAAATAACCGACATATTCTTCGATTTGGATCATACGCTTTGGGATTTTGATGTTAATTCGGAATTGGCTTTTGATGCCATTTTGAAGAAAGATCATCCAACAATAGAAATTGCCGATTTCATAGAAAAGTATGCCCCAATCAATCAAGCCTGTTGGAAATTATATCAATATGATAAAATCACACACGCTGAATTACGGTATAATCGTCTCAAGCATACTTTTGATGCGTTGGAATATTTTGTTTCGGATGCTCAAATAGAAAGTATTGCCCATGATTATATTCAGTTATTGCCTGAAAACAATCATTTGTTTGACGGTACAATTGAAGTGCTGGAATATCTAGAAAAAAAGTATACATTGCATATTATTACTAACGGTTTTGCCGATGTACAATACAAAAAAATAAACAATTCGAATATTTCGGGATTTTTCAAAACAATAACAAATTCTGAAATGGCAGGTGTAAAGAAACCTAATCCTGTTATTTTTGAGTATGCCCTTAATGCGGCTCAAGCCAATAAAGAAAGTAGTATCATGATTGGAGATTGTCTAGAGGCAGATGTGCAGGGAGCATTAAATGCAGGTTTGGACGCGATTTTTTTTAATGACAAAAAAATTAAAGTTCAAGAAGATATTAAACAAGTAACACATTTATTAGAACTAAAAAAATATTTATAAATTATGAAGGCGAAATTTCTATTCCTATTATTGCTTGTTTCAAGCTATGGTTTTTCTCAATCGGTGAATGATTATGCAGCGGTAATTATTCCTTTAAAATATGATTTTCTTAAAAGCGATAATCAGTATCGACTCAGTACATTGACAAAAGTTAATTTAAAAAAAGCTGGCTTTGAGGCTTTTTATGCAAATGAAACTATCCCAAAAGAATATAGTGATAGATGCAGTCTGTTAAACGTGGATGTATTGAGAGAAAACGGTTTTATGGTTACTAAATTATATGTTGTTTTCAAAGATTGTTACGGTAGCGTTATTTTTAAATCTGAAATTGGAAAAAGCAGGGAGAAAGATTATGAAATGGCTTATTCGGAGGCGTTAAATGCGGCTTTTGTGTCAGTTTATGCATTGAATTATAAATACAATGGTAAAGTGAATTCAACTAGTCAAAATACAACAATGGCCTCTCCAGTGACAGTGCCGGTTGCATCGACTGCTGTTGTTGCTACTGCTGCTGCAGTAGCGGTGAACGTGCCTAATGTTGCTGAGCCAGACGGAACGGTATTATTTGCACAGCCCATTAAAAATGGGTTTCAATTAATTGATAGTACTCCAAAAGTGGTTATGAAAGCATATAAAACCACAAATCCTTCTATTTATTTAGCATCCAAAGAAAATATCCAAGGAGTTATGGTTTTAAAAGAAAACCAATGGTTCTTTGAATATTATGAGAAAGAAACTTTGATGTCAGAAAAAATCACAGTTAAGTTTTAATTAACTGTAATGAATATCTAACTTTTTAATACCCATATTTATCTTTCCATCTATTTTTCAAGAATTCACGGGTTGTGTTTTCTCTGGAATTAGCTCCGGGAATATAAATAGGGGTATTACTTAGTGCTTCTGGTAAAAATTCCTGTTCTGTAAAATTATTGGCATAATCATGCGAATATTTATAATCCTCACCATATCCTAATTCCTTCATTAATTTAGTAGGAGCATTGCGTAAATGGATTGGTACAGGTAAATCACCTGTTTGTTTTACTAATTGTTGAGCCGTTCCAATCGCCAAATAGGAAGCGTTACTTTTGGGTGAAGTAGCAAGATAAATGGCACATTGACTTAAAATAATTCGGCTTTCAGGATAACCAATCGTGGATACCGCCTGAAAAGCATTATTAGCCATAATAAAAGCAGTTGGATTTGCATTTCCAATATCTTCACTGGACAAAATCAACATTCTTCGGGCAATAAATTTCACATCCTCTCCGCCTTCAATCATTCGTGCCAACCAATAGACAGCGCCGTTCGGATCACTTCCTCGAATCGATTTTATAAAAGCCGAAACAATGTCATAATGCTGCTCACCACTTTTGTCATACAAAACCGTATTTTGTTGGACCAATTCAAAAACTCGATCATTGGTGATCAAAATTTCGTCTTCAGCGGAAGCGTTTACGACCAATTCAAAAATATTTAATAGTTTGCGTCCATCGCCGCCAGAAAGACGCAACAGAGCCTCTGTTTCTTGTAGTTTGATTTTTTTTGTAGCCAAAAAAGTATCCGTTTTCATTGCTCTTTGCAACAAATGTTCCAAATCTGCTTTAGTAAACGCATTCAAAATATATACCTGACAACGTGATAATAAAGCGGGGATAACTTCAAAACTTGGATTTTCTGTAGTGGCACCTATAAGTGTGATCCATCCTTTTTCAACCGCAGCCAATAATGAATCCTGTTGTGATTTACTAAAACGATGAATCTCATCAATAAATAGAATAGGGTTTTTGGCAGTAAATAAACCTCCGCTTTGTCTCGCTTTCTCAATTACATCCCGAATATCCTTCACTCCCGAGTTAATGGCACTCAAGATATAAAAAGGGCGTTTGGACTCCTGGGCAATAATTTGCGCCAAAGTCGTTTTTCCTGTTCCGGGCGGTCCCCAAAATATTAAGGATGGGATAATTCCTTTTGATATCTGTTGCGTTAATGAGCCATTAGGCCCAACCAAATGGGATTGACTGATATAATCTTCTAATTTTTGTGGTCGTATGCGTTCTGCGAGTGGTGCTTCCATGTCGTAAAATTAAGCAATTTTCAGTTTTTATGAGTATATTTTTCAGGAGCTATTTCCTGCTGTGCACTATATCTTTTGTGCCGAACCCCGGCACAAAAGGATGTCGTTTCCATCAGGGCTAGGGCATTCGTTTTCATAAGAGGAATTATTTTATATGACAAAATAGCACTAAATTGCTTTTGGATACATTTTTGATTTGTATTAAGAATATATTTCGTTCAATAATTCAGTATTCTAAACATGGAAGAAAATCATTTTAAATTTACCAATGCAGTAATAGGAGTGCCTCTTTTTTTTGTGCTATTCCTGTGGTTTGTCTATTGGTTAGAAATCCGTTTTGGATTTGATTTTGATGATAATGGAATTCTACCGAGAACTTTTTCAGGATTGCAAGGCATAATTTTCAGTCCATTTATTCATTCAAATATTGAACATCTCTATAATAATTCCATACCATTAATAGTGCTTTTGGCGGCGTTGTTCTTTTTTTACAGAAAAGAAGCAATAGGAATATTGGTCTACGGAATTTTACTTTCAGGAGCTATAACGTGGCTCATCGGAAGAGAAAATTACCATATTGGAGCAAGTAGTTTAATCTATGTATTGGTTTCGTTTATTTTTTTTAAAGGAATTCAAACTAAATATTATCGACTTGTAGCATTATCTCTCACCGTAGTGGTTCTATATGGAGGAATGGTTTGGTACGTTTTTCCAAAAATTGATGAAACCATTTCTTGGGAAGGTCATTTGTCGGGGTTAATTGCAGGTTTTGTACTTACTTTTTTATACAAAAAACCAGAATTCAAAAAAGTAATAAAATATGATTGGGAACGACCTGATTATGATCCATCAGGAGATAAATTTATGCAGCGTTTTGATGAAAACGGTATTTTTGTTAATCCCCCCAAGCCTGAAATTATTGAAGAGGATCAAATAGAAATAGATCCTTTTTTTCAGTCGAATTCTAATGTTGTTTATGATTTTATCGAAAATCAAGAAGACATAAACGAAAAAAATGAATCAAAACCGGAGTCTTGATTCATTTTTTTTAAATATCTATATTTTACAATCTAACACGAATGTTTTCGGTTTGATATTGTAATCTTTAATCTAAATTCTGCAATTATTAACTTCTCTGTCTTACGGCTTCGTATAAAAATGCACCACAAGCGACAGAAACATTTAGAGAACCTATAGAACCAAACATAGGAAGTTTTGCTTTTTCATCTACAATTTTAAGAACAGATGGATTTACTCCTCTATCCTCAGATCCCATTATAATCGCTACTGGTTCATTTAAAGAAATATCATAAATATTCTGCTCTGTTTTTTCAGTGGCAGCAACAGTTTTTATTCCGCTTGCCTGCAAAAGAAAAATAGCGTCTTTTATGTGTTCCACTTTACAAATTGGAATATTAAATACCGCACCCGCAGATGTTTTCACTGTGTCTCCATTTACAGGAGCCGAACCGGCCTTTTGAACAATTATTCCATTAACCCCTGTGCATTCTGCAGTTCGGATAATGGCTCCAAAATTACGTGCATCCGATATTTGATCCAAAATCAAAAACAAAGGCTTTTTCCCGTTTTCAATAACGGTATCTATCAAGGTTTCCAAATCATAAAATGAAATAGGAGAGACGGTAGCTACTGCACCTTGGTGATTATTGGGAGTCAATCGGTTTAATTTTTCGACAGGAACATAAGAAAAATTGATATTTCCCCGTTTCATTACTTTCATCAAGTCTTTCATTAGTTCGCTGCTTGCTTCCTTTTGAATATAGACTTTGTCAACTGTTGCGCCTGCTTGTATGGCTTCAATTATTGCTCTGATTCCAAAAATTTGATGTTCTTTTTCCATGTGGCAAATATATAAAAAAAACCATCCCGTTTTGGGATGGTTTTAATGTGATTTTGTAGATAATTAGAATTTATCCCAAAATAATTTTGTTTCTACTTCATCAGAACCAATAGCGCTACTTGCACTAGCATAATTAGCTTTATTTAAAGTTTGCTCAATTATTGGATAAGTTAAACGTACAGGTATTCCCGATACAGCATCTTCAAATGGTATTAATATTGGAAAATCAAGTCTTCTCCAAGAAGTCCACCCTTCAAATCCATTATTGTATAGTGCTACCCAACTTTGGATTCCTATTTTTTCTTTCCAAGTGCCTGAGGCAGTTGTGTATGCTATATTTGTTTGTGCAAGATAAGCTGTTGCTTCATCTGATGTTCCTCCCCAGCTCAATATTGAGGCTTTTATAGCGGCATTATAGTGTGTTTCTGCAGTTGCTGGAGATTCAATGAAAGATCTTTCAGCAGCTTCTGCTAGTAAAAATTCTGTTTCCGAATAGTCTAAAATTGTACCTGGGTAATCAGGAACTTGGATTGTAGGTGTAATATGTGAAAAGTTTGGAAAAGAATTACTTGCACCATATATTCCTCCAATATATTCAACTTCTGGAGTTGAAGGGTCGTCTACATTGTCGTCAAAATATTTTGATCGTCTTGGATCATTTGTCGAATTCATATAATCAACCAATGTATTTGCAGGAACAAAATCAGATCGTCCACTTGCAACTAAATCAATATAAAGAGGATTGGTATTTGGTGAGGCACTTAAATATTTCATAGAAGCATTGTCTGCATTCGTTGTAAAAACAAATGGAGCAGCAGCAGAAACCGTTGCTTTTGCAAGAGCAGCTTCAGTAGGAATATCTGATATTACAATACCCATTTTTAATTTTAAAGTATTGGCAAATTTAATCCATTTAGCTACGTCTCCTTTGTAGATTTTATCATTTTCTCCAAAGCTACCTCCAGCAGTATTTAATTTAGTAATAGCACTGTTGAGTCTAATTATTAAATCTTTATAAATAGTTAGTCCGTCATCATATTTTGGAGTCTTATATTTTAGATTTATAGCCTCAGTATAAGGGACATTTCCAAAAGTTTCTACTAATATGGAATACGTGTAAACATTTAAAATTTCAATAATTGCAAGTTTGTTGGCCTTGTCTAAAGGATTTTCTGTAACGGGAACAATTGTCTTATTAATATTTATTGCGCTTTGGTCTAAATCTTTTAGTACATCTTTGTAAAGAAATTGCCAATGTTGTTCCGGAATTGTTCTTGTAACTAAGTCATAATTACTTTCGTCAGTATATACAGTTTCTGTCCAATGTTGATTAATAAGCCTAAAAATATTGTTGTTCACATTGGTGTTAACCATTTGATCTACAAGGCTTTTTTGAGCACTTGTAAAAAGAGCTTCACCAGGGACATCACTAGGATCTTTGATGTTTTCGTTTAAGTTTTCTAAATCACTGGAGCACGCCATTAAGGATACTGCGGTGATAATATATATGAGCGTTTTTTTCATGTTCTTTAGTGTTAAAATTGAATTTTAATATTACAGCTAATATCTCTCGTAGAAGGTAAAGACCCTGTAGAGAAACCTTGTAAATTTCCAGATCCCAATCCAGATTCAGGATCTGCATCAGGAAGATTTTTGTCAATTATCCAAAGGTTTGTCCCTATTACGCTAAATGTCAATCCATTCATGAATGTATTCTTTAATGTATTTTGAGATAAAGAATATGATATTGATGCTTGTCTTAGTTTTACATAGCTTGCATCATATACAAATGCTTCGTCAGGTAATCCTCGTCTGTATCCTTGTGCTCCAAATCGATCTGCTCTGATTCTTGTTGCATTTTGTGTACCATCAGAGTTTACACCTGGGTTAATGAACCCTCCAGATGCTGATGTATATCCTGCAGATGGAATACCATTTCCATCAGCATCATATTGATTGAAAACAAGTGGATTTCTCACTGGGTTTCCTAGATCATTAGTGAAAGCGGTGTCGTCAGGTAGTCCTGTTGCTAAACCATAATAACGGTCTAAAGAGAATATTTGGCCACCATGTTGCATATCAATTAAAAATTCGAGCGAAAAGTTTTTGTAAGTAAATTTGTTGTTCAATCCGCCTGTCCATTCTGGATTTGCATTACCAATCGCATTGTCTGAATTTGATGTTTTTACATATTGACCATTTGATTCGTCTACAACTCTTTCTCCATTCAAATAGGTGTATTTTGTACCGTAAATGACACCATATGGTTGTCCTACTGCTGCATTTATAGTTACCCCTCCTTGAAATGATCCTAATTGTAAATTGTCTATTCCGTCTAAAAGTTTTTTAACTTGATTTGTGTTTTTGGCCCAGTTTAAATTTATATCCCAGCTAAAGTTAGAATTTTTTATTGGAGTACCATTTAATGTAATCTCAACTCCTTTGTTTTCTATTTCACCAGCATTAATTAATTCATACAGATACCCTGTTGAAGATGTTAATCGTAATGGGATTATTTGATCTATTGAGTTTGATTTATAAAAGGATAAATCTAGTCCCATTCTTTTTTCAAGCATAGAAAGTTCTAATCCAATTTCATAACTTTTAGTTTTCTCAGGCTTAAGATTTGGATTGTTTTTTGTGTCCTTAACAGATGCAGATGATGCTCCAAAAGCCGTGTTGACAGCATAAGAATCTAGAATTCTATCAAATCCAGGGCTATTTCCAACTTCTGCATAGTTAAGTCTGACTTTTCCAAAAGATAACCATGATGGCTTTAAGAATTCAGAGAACACAAAACTAGATGAAATAGATGGATAATAATAGGTGCTATTTTCTGTCGGTAGAGTAGAGGAATGATCTCTTCGTATTGTTCCTTCAAGAAAGAAGAAGTTTTCATATCCAAAAGATGCACTTCCATAAATTCCATCAACGCCAATTGCTTCATCTCTTTCAAGAGGTGCTAATAAAGGACTTGCTGTATTTTGTAAAGAATAAAGATTGGCAATACTTAAGCCACCATTTGTAGCTGCAAAGATAGATTTATAATAACTTCTTCTGATGTTTGTTCCTACTACTCCTTTTACGTTAAGCTTTTCTGAAATATCTTTATTGTAATTTAACATAAAATCATAGTTGTATTCACTAAAAGAAATATTTTTTCTTGAATAACCAGATTCAGCTGGATTTCTGTCGGTACTTCCATCTCCGCCGCCAGTGCCTATCCCGAAATCTGCAGGTACACTTCCCTTGGCTCTTCTTTCTTCTTGTAAATCTCCATAAGTATCTGCAGAAACTCTACCAAATGCATCTAGCCAACTATTGATTTTATAATTTAAAGATACATTTCCAATAAATCTAATTCTTTGGTCAGACTCATAGTTTTCATAACGTTGAAAGTAGGGGTTGTCCCAAAATATTGGAGTTGGATTGGTATAAGAATTTGGATTCCATGTGACATTGCGACCAGTAGTTTCATACGCATTTTTAAGCGCTTTAAGATCAACGTTAGTTTGCCACCATTGTCTAAAGTTACCCGCAATATTGTCATTGTAACCTGTGCTATTTCTTCCTATTGTATTTGTTTCAGAAAAATTACCATAACCAGCAAGTGTTAGTTTTTCATTTATTAATACAGAAGAGTTTAGTGTGAATGTGTTTCTTTTTAATGAACTATTTGGCAAGAGTCCACTTTGGCTTAAATTAGTAGCTCCAATCCTCATTGATCCATTTTCAAAGCCTTTGTCTATTGAGATAGAATTTGTATACGCTACTGGTGTTTCAAAAAATGTGATAGGGCCATTTTTTGCATTAACCCAAGGTGTAGCTTTATAGTAAGTTGATGACTCAGGATAAAAGGCGTCCCATTGGTAAACCATTAAATTAGGGTCAAATGCTTGTCCATATGAAGCATCTTCTGTTAATGGAGTCACATTGTCTAGAGTACCGTCTCCGTTTATGTCGATATGATCTAAATAGGAATCTTCATCTGGACCATAATAAGGTCCATATCCACCTCCATATTGATTTTGATATTTTATGAAAGTACTTTTGTCAATCGATCCTGCGGTAACACCAGAATTTAATGTAATTGAATATCCTTTACTTTTTTTATTTCCTTTTTTTGTAGTTATTACTACAACACCGTTTGCAGCTCTTGAACCATATAAAGCACTTGCTGCTGATCCTTTAAGTACATTTATGGATTCAATATCTTCTGGATTGATATCTGAAGCGCCATTACCATAATCGTATCCAGCTCCTGATTGTTCTTGATCTCTAGTGTTCGAATTGTTGTTGCTTACTGGAACGCCATCAATAACAAATAAAGCTTGATTATTTCCAGTCAATGATGAGTTTCCGCGAATTACAACATTTGTAGATCCTCCAAAATTTGTTGTTCTTTTTACTTGAACTCCTGAAACTTTTCCTGAAATTGCATTTACAAAGTTATCTCCCTTTACAGCAGCGAGACTCTCTCCTTTAACTTCTTGGGTAGCATAACCTAATGATTTCTTGTCTCTTTTAATACCTAATGAAGTTACAACAACACTTTCCAATTGAGTAGCATCACTTGATAAATTTGCATTTACTGTTGTTGTGCTAGCTGGTTTTTCAATTGTTTTCATTCCAATATAGCTAAATACCAATACATCATTTGGTGAAGCAGTTATTGAATATTTTCCGTCAAAATCTGATTGTGTTCCATTTTTTGTTCCTTTAACTAATACACTTACACCTGGCAGAGGTATGCCTGCATTGTCAGAAACAATTCCCGAAACAGATCTTTCTTGCGCAAAGGTTAGTTGCGCCACTAGTACTACAATGAGTACTAAGAATCCATTGAACTTTAGTTTCATTTTTTAATATTTTGAATTAGTATTCCAAAAATAGTGTTAAATTTTGATTAATTTAACTTTTAATTACAATTTTGTTTAAAAATTTTATTTATGTGTAATTTCTGAAAAACAGTTATTCTAATAAAAAGCAATAATTTCAATTAGGTTTTACTAAAAAAAATGAGAAGGATTATTATAAAATGGAAATACATTTAGTCCAAAATATGCCAAAAACATGATTATAGGCATAAATAGGATTAAATGTATTTTTGTTTGATATAACGTAAACGTTACCTTTTTTCTGAAATTGTCGGTTGTTTGTATGAAGTGTTTTTTCTTATATCGATATTATATTCTTTCTCATTAAATCAAGCTGATTTTTTGCAGATAGCTTAAGCTTGTTTTTCCAAATAAGTTTTTTTTTAAATAATTTGACTCAGGCTTCAAGCTCCATAATTTTTTTGTCCTAGTTTATTTTCCATATTTGAAGAGGTTTGATTTTCCTAATCAAAGTAGCCAAATTTTCATAACCATTCAACAACTGTTTGAATATCGTTATATATTGTATTTGTATTAGGCTTCTCTAGTGGATGGATTATTGATTTTGCTCAATTTCGCTGGAAATCTTAAGGTTCAAAGACATGCTTTAATTGTGTTGAATATGTTTTGTAGAACTGGAGTTTTTTTTAATAATATTTTTTTATTGTTATTTCAGGTCGCAATATGTTTTTATAAAAAAAAAGCCACTCTGAATGAACAGAGTGGCTTTAGTTTTATTGTTTATTGAGATTAATTAGTAGCCCACCAAACTGGGATGTCAATATCAGAAACAACAGTTGCGTTATTGTTTAATGTTCTTTCTGATTTTGGAGTTATTAATCTTGCAGGAATCTTTTTAGTTTCACTGTTTTGATTTGGAGTTAATACAGGAAATCCAGTTCTTCTAAAATCATTGTAAGGTTCAGTACTAGTGAATAAACCAATGTATTTTTGTGTTATAATATTTTGCAAAGTAACAGTAGATGCAGCACTTGCAGCAAAAGTACTATTGTCTGCACCAGTAACATCTATTAATGAAGCGCTTATTGCAGCCTGTAAAGCTGTTTGAGCTGCTGCAGTATTTCCTAATCTAAATTGTGCTTCTGCCTCAATAAATTTCACTTCAGCTAAAGTAAAAATATTTAAAGGTGTGTCTGGGCCTCCAGCAAAAAAATCACCAAATTGAGAAGTAGCAAAAGAACCGTCTGGGAATTCAGGAGCAGCTCCAATGTAGATTCCTGGTGCTTGTGGTGGTGGTAATTCTTTTGCATAATGTGTTAAACGTGGATCTGAATTGGCCTGCAATAAATCGATAAAATATTTACCCATTCCCATATAACCGTTTCTTTGACTGTTAAAGGCATACCATGAACTTTGATTGTTTCCTCCGTCAAAAGTAGCTACTAAATTTTCATCATTTGCAGTAATTGATTTTGCTGCATAAGTTAAAGCTTTTTGCGCTGCTACGGTGCTGCCATCTTTTATTGTTAATCTCATAGCATATCTTGCTTTGATTCCATAAGCAACTTTAATCCAACTTGCAGCATCCCCATTATAAAAAATGTCATCTACCCCAGGTACAAGAAGATTAGCACTTGCAGGTGTAGATAAATCTGCTATTGCTATATCAAGATAGGATTGAATTCTTTCAATTACATCTTTTTGACTGTCATATTTAGGGGCAATAACACCTTTAATTCCGCCAAATGCTTCCGAGAAAGGAATGTCTCCCCATGCGTCAGTTGCATAACCCATATTAAGAGCTAGCAAAATCCTTGCAATACCAGCATATTGAGGGTGAGTTGACTCATAAGTTTCTACAATTACGTTAGCATTAAGACCAGTTTGGTAAATATTACTCCAGTCACCTTCGTTGTCAACTTCTGTTAGAATGTAACTCCCATACTCTAGAGATTGTAAATTATTTCCATTTGTATGCTGAGTCAGTATACTAAAGACTCTGGTTAAATTACCTACGGAATTATTGATCGTTCCAATTTCAGCACCTGTAAGCAATGTAGCTGGAGTAGCTGAGGTTGGATTATTAGGATTATCGTTAAATGTTTCCAATTCATGTTCACATGAAGTTAGAGATAGTGCTCCTAATATTAGAGATAAATATATTATTTTTTTCATAATATTAAAAATTAAGTTTTAATGTTAAAGCGTAGCTTTTTGTTCCTGGATTATTGAAATAATCAAATCCATTTGTGTTTGAACCTGATCCTGCAATAGAGTTTTCAGGATCCACTCCTGTGTAATTTGTAGAAACAAATAAGTTTCTTGCAGATAATGTTAATGAAGCATCTCTAACAAAAGGTGTGCTTTTTGAAAGTAGTTTTCCAAAATTGTATCCTAAACTTATATCTCTTAGTCTTACCCAATTGATATCTTTTTCAACTTGTTGCTCATTAGCAGCTCCAGAATCACCTAAGTAGCTATTATAATAAGCTTTATTTGAAATGGCAACTGTATTTGGTGTTCCTGCTTCAGTAACTCCTGGAATAACATATGTTCCATCTCTATTTTCGGCAGAAGCTGCTGAAGTTCCAAGTCTATTAATTCTTGCTTGTGTACCATTCCAGATGTCACCTCCATGTCTTATATCAAGAAGGAAACTTAATGATACATTTTTATAGCTAAAATTATTTCTTATTCCTGCTAACCAATCTGGATTTGGATTTCCGATAATCTCAGCAGCATCTTTAACTAATGGTATACCATTTGATCCTATAACTAAATTACCAGAACCGTCTCTTTCCCAAGCCGATCCGTAAAAAACACCTAAAGGCTCACCTTTAATAATTGATGGCGTTACATTACCTGAAAAGAAATCACTTCCTTCACTTGAGAAATTTAAATTGTCTTGAATAGCAATTACTTCATTTTCGTTTTTGCTCCAATTCACATTGATATTCCACTGGAAATCTGTGTCTTTAAATATGTCGTACCCTAATTCAATTTCTAGTCCTCTATTTTCTACAGTTGGACCATTAGTAAAATAATTGGTAAATCCTGAAGATGCTGCAATTGGTCCTGAAATTAACAAGTCGTAATTCGTAGATTTGTAAGCACTTAGGTTAAAGTGTAATCTTTTAAACAAATCTAATTCTAAACCTACTTCGAATTCTTTATTATGTTCTGGTTTTAAATCTGGATTTTTAAGAGCGGCATCATATGCATATGCTCCAACACCATTATAAGGGGAAGTTAATTCCGGGCCAAATGTATCTGTATAAAGTGGAGTACTAAAAGTTGTTTGAACATTGTAAGGATTTGGAGATGCGTAAGTACTAGCATATGCTCCTCTTATTTTAGCTAAATCAACCCAGTCAGGTAAGTTAAATGATTTGTTAACTAACCAAGAACCACTTACTGCAGGGTAGAAATAAGAACTATTATCTGCAGGTAATGTACTAGTCCAGTCATTTCTTCCTGTAACAGTCAAATAGAATTGGTCATATAAGCCAAGTTCAACTTGTGCGTAAACACCTCTTTTTATTAGTTGTGTATCATAGTTTGCAGGTAAAAAAGTATTGAAGTTATTCAAATTATACTTATTTGGTAAAAGCATTGTAGACCCTACAGTATACATGTCATTTGAGAATTTCGAGTTGATAGATCCTCCTGCATTATAACTTAAAGATAAGTTATTATCCATGAATTTAAAATCACCATTGAAAATTACATCAAGATTATACAAACTCAAAGTATAGGTGTCTAGTATAACTTGACCAGATCGATCGGCAGTAGAGTTACCGTTACTACTGTAAGAATAATTTTGCTGTGCATGAGTAGTATATGTATCTACACCTGCTCTTACTAATGCATTAAAAGCTTTACTTTGGTTATATGTAATGTGTCCGCTAATGATTTCACGGTTTGTCTCGTCAGTATATTCGTTATTATAGACAGTATAAAATGGATTGTCATAAGCTGCAAAATAGTTTTTATTAGTTCCTTGAATCGTTTCGTAGTCTCTAATATCATAACTTGCAGGTGTTCTTAATAAAGACAGCATTATTCCAGCTACATTACTTCCTTTCTGTGCTCTTACTCCTCCTGTATTAGAGTATTTTACATCAGCACCAGCTTTTAATTTATCCGTTATCTTATAGTCTGCACTCACACTAAGATTTGTTTTCTTTAGGGAAGTATTTGGAACTACTCCTGTTTGTTGCAAGTTACCAAAACCAAGTCTAAAGACTCCATTTTCACCACCACCAGAAAGAGCAACATTATTAGTAAATGTTACACCATCTTTAAAGAAATTATCAGCGTTGTCATAGGATTTAAGTCCTGGAACGCTAGAAATTTTTGGTCCCCAGCTTTGATTTGTTCCTCCAGATACAGGAAATCCGTCTGAACCATATGTAGCTGGTGGGATATAAGTAACTCCATTAGTACCTGCTGCGTATTCATGCTGCATATCTGGAAGTTGACTTACTTGATCCATTGATACTGAACTTGAAAAATCAATACCAATTCCTTTTCTTTTTTTACCTTTTTTACTAGTGTAAATAATTACACCGTTTCTTGCATTCTCTCCATAAATTGCTGCTGCAGCACCACCTTTTAGGATAGATACACTTTCAATATCATCAGGATTAATATCGATTGCTCTGTTAGAGTCATCAACACCACCTATGTTAGTGCCAGAACCAGCATTATTGTTTATTGAGTTGTCTATTATTTGCCCGTCCAAAACGATTATAGGTTGGCTAGAAAGGCTAATAGATTTTTGACCTCTAATAACAATTTTACTTGAAGCTCCAGGAGTTCCTGATGTTCCAGTTACTTGGATTCCTGCTGCTTTTCCAGCAAGACCTTCAATAATGTTTGCTTCATGAGATTTTTGTAATTCATCACCAGCAACAGTAGAAGTAGCATATCCTAATGCTTTTCTCTCCTTTTTAATGCCTAATGCGGTAACTACTACACTTTCTAGTTCTGTTGCATCACTTGAAAGTTTTACATTAAGTGATGTTGAACTTGCAGATTTCTCTGAAGTCTTCATACCAACATAGCTAAATACCAATACATCGCTTGGTTGTGCTTTGATAGAAAATTTCCCATCAAAATCTGATTGAGTTCCATTTTTTGTTCCTTTCACTAATACACTCACACCTGGTAAAGGCATACCTGCATTATCGGAAACAATCCCTGAAACAGATCTTTCTTGCGCAAAAGTTAGTTGCGCCACTAGTACTACTAAGAGTACTAAGAATCCATTGAACTTTAGTTTCATTTTTAAATATTTTGAATTAGTGAGGCAAAAATCATAATAATTTGTTAACTATCCTAATATCTGAAACTGTTTTTTTTGTTAAAGCTAAAATTTAACATTATAACTTATCGTTATGTTTGTGTTATAAAATTTTAGTTCTTCATTTTTTGTCTTTCCATTTGTGATGGCAAATTTTAATAAACCATTGGCGGTTTGTGCGCCTAAACCTATTCCTATCCCAAGAAGTTTTTCGTTTTTATTTTCTTCTTTTGTAATTGTTGGATCGGTATAATAGCAGTAATCTAATATGGAATTGAAGTAAAAACTTGAGGAAACTAAATAACGATATTCTGTCATTAATGCAATCATTAGATTGGCTTGTAGGCTATTTTCTGCAAATCCTCTTATGGAATTAATGCCTCCAAAACGGAATAATTCATTTGTGAGGTAGTTTTGACTTTTGAGATAATAATTTTGATTTTTAACATTTATAATATTTTTCTCATTAATAAAAAAATTATTCATTATGTTAAAATTCACAAAATTTTGTTTCAGACGTGGATTTGTTGTTGTGGTTCTATTTCCAGTAGCTAGTGCTATGTTTAAATATGATTTTATTGGGAATAGGTTGTTTTTGGTTGAGTTTTTTTTGAAATCTATTGCGGTCGTGTAAAACGAATTTTTGTAATCACTTAGATTCTGGTTGTTTGAGTTTTGGATATCGCTTGACTCGGTTGATTCGTAACCAAGATAGAATCGTTTAGTGTAGTCTATGGAATAGCCAAGCTGTATAGCTGTTTTTGTATTTTGAAAAATACTGTCTTGTTTGAAAATATTTAGTTGTGCTTTAATTCCTATTTGGCTTTTAAATAAATACGGAGCAGTTAAATTGGCATTGAATATTTTTTGATTATTTCCGTCATTTTTCCAGTATATAGATAGTTCTTCTCCGTTTCGAAGTGTATTGACTAAGGTTAAGTCGAGATATCCGTTAAATTKTAYTTTTTTTTTTTCTGTGTTGTTGAAGCCTAGGTATCCGTCAAAAATATTTGCTTTTCTTTTTTCTAAATATACAAACACTTTGGTTGTGTCTTTTGTGAATAGAATCTCTGGGTATTTGATTTGATTGATGAATCCAAATTTTTCAAAATCATCATGTAGTTGTTCTATTGTTTTTTGATTGAATATTATGTTGTTGTATTTTTTGCTGATTTGTTTTTCAGCGCCTTTTGGGAGAAGGTTTTTTTGCTGTAGATTCGTGTATTTTATTTCAATTGCATTTATTGTTCTTTTCTTTCCTGTGTCGATTGTTAAATCGGCATAAATATCTTGTCGTCTTTTTTGAATATTGATGAGTTTTACTTTTGCGAAAGCAAAACCATTTTGCTCTAAATTTTGTGTAGTTTGTTTTAAAAAAGATTCTATTTGAGAATATGGTAAAATTATTGAGTCTTGATTTTTTTTTAATAAATCAAAAGAATTTAATTCTTTTTTTATACCTATATATATATGTATGTTTTTTATTTTGTTTTCGAGTGAAATTATGGTGGTGTAACTACTGTCATTTTCTTTTCTGTTTTCTAGTATTTTGTTTTCAATATATCCGTTTTCTGAAAGCTTTTTTCTTGTTGAATTTATTTCGTCTATTAGTTGTTTTGTGTTCGAATGCTTTGCTGTGTAACCGATTGAGTCTATAGTTGCTGTCTCGATTGTTGTTTTTCCAATAATTTTTAATTGAAAAGTTTGGCACATCAAAAGCGTGTGATTAAATAGAAATAATAGAATTAGGATTTTAGATTTCAATTTTAGATTTCTTTAATTAAGCTGTTGCAAATATCTGTCGTTTGTTGGAATAATCATAGTGTTAGTTTAGTGAAGTTTTATTGTTTTTGGAGGTCATTTTTGATCAAAAATGTTGCTTATTTGAATAATGGCTATTCTATTAATAAACAAATATTTACTTCTGTTAAAAATTAATCAATTATGGTTTGTAAAGTGAAAATTAATTTATACATTTGCAACCCCGTAAAAAGCGGGATTTTAATATAATAAGAAATTTTTAGTATTAATTATGCCAACAATTCAACAATTAGTAAGAACAGGAAGAACTCAGATAACTAAGAAGAGTAAATCGGTTGCTTTAGATTCTTGTCCTCAAAGAAGAGGGGTTTGTACGCGTGTTTACACTACAACACCAAAAAAACCAAACTCTGCAATGCGTAAAGTAGCGCGTGTACGTTTGACAAATGGTAATGAAGTGAATGCCTACATCCCTGGAGAAGGACACAATTTACAAGAGCACTCGATAGTATTAGTTAGGGGTGGAAGGGTAAAAGATTTGCCAGGAGTAAGATATCACATCGTTCGTGGTGCGCTTGATACGTCAGGAGTAGCAGGAAGAACGCAAAGAAGATCTAAGTACGGAGCAAAACGACCAAAAGAAGCGAAAAAGTAATTTAAAACGTTATTCCTTTAGAGGTACGATTCGTCGTGGCTGTATAGGTATGAAATTTTATTAAAAAAAAGACATGAGAAAAAGAGCGGCAAAGAAAAGACCACTTTTACCAGATCCAAGGTTTAATGACCAATTGGTAACACGTTTTGTAAACAACTTAATGTGGGATGGTAAGAAATCAACAGCTTTTAAAGTTTTTTATGATGCAATTGACATTATAGAAACTAAAAAGCAAGATGCAGAAAAATCTTCATTAGAAATTTGGAAAGATGCTTTAACAAACGTTATGCCTCACGTAGAAGTACGTAGTCGTAGAGTTGGTGGTGCTACATTTCAAATTCCAATGCAAATTAGACCAGACAGAAAAATTTCTATGGCTATGAAATGGTTAATTCTTTATTCAAGAAGAAGAAACGAAAAATCAATGGCTCAGAGATTGGCTTCAGAATGTTTAGCTGCGGCTAAAGAAGAAGGAGCTGCTGTTAAGAAAAGAATGGACACTCACAAGATGGCAGAAGCTAATAAAGCATTCTCTCACTTTAGATTTTAATTCTTAAGAAATGGCTAGAGAACTTAAATATACAAGAAATATAGGAATTGCTGCTCATATTGATGCTGGTAAGACAACAACAACAGAGCGTATATTATTCTATACAGGAAAATCACATAAAATTGGTGAAGTACACGATGGTGCTGCAACAATGGACTGGATGGCACAAGAGCAAGAAAGAGGTATTACAATTACTTCTGCTGCTACTACTTGTGAATGGAATTTTCCAACTACACAAGGTAAAATTTTACCTGAAACATTACCTTATCACTTCAATATTATCGATACTCCGGGACACGTTGACTTTACAGTTGAAGTAAACCGTTCTTTGCGTGTGCTTGATGGTTTGGTTTTCTTATTTAGTGCTGTTGATGGTGTTGAGCCACAATCTGAAACTAACTGGAGATTGGCAGATCAATACAGAGTGCCACGTATTGGATTCGTTAATAAAATGGATAGACAAGGATCTAACTTTTTGATGGTTTGTCAACAAGTAAGAGATATGTTGAAATCAAACGCTGTTGCAATCACTTTGCCAATTGGTGAAGAAAATGATTTCAGAGGTGTTGTGGATTTAGTAAGAAACCAAGCTATTGTTTGGGATGATGCTGGAATGGGAGCAACTTATGAAGTTGTTGATATTCCTGCTGATATGATCGACGAAGTAAAAGAATACAGAGATATTCTTATTGAAGCGGTTGCTGATTATGATGAGAACTTGCTTGATAAGTATATGGAAAATCCAGATTCTATTACGGAAGAGGAAATTAATATCGCTTTAAGAGCTGCTGTAATGGATATGGCTATCATTCCTATGATTGCTGGTTCTTCTTTTAAAAACAAAGGAGTTCAATTCATGTTAGATGCAGTATGTAAATACTTGCCATCTCCAATGGATAAAGAAGGTATTGAAGGAATTCATCCTGATGATGCTGAATTATTAGAAGAAGATCAAACTAAAATTTTGCGTAAGCCAGATGTTAAAGAGCCATTCGCTGCTTTAGCATTTAAAATTGCTACTGACCCATTCGTAGGTCGTTTAGCTTTCTTCCGTGCTTATTCAGGGCGTTTAGATGCTGGTTCTTATGTTTTGAACACTCGTTCAGGAAACAAAGAAAGAATTTCTCGTATCTACCAAATGCACGCTAATAAACAAAACCCAATTGAATTTATTGAAGCGGGTGATATTGGAGCTGCTGTTGGATTTAAAGATATCAAAACTGGGGATACATTGTGTGATGAAAAACACCCAATTATTCTTGAGTCAATGAAATTCCCTGCTCCGGTAATTGGTATTGCTATTGAGCCTAAAACAAAAGCTGACGTAGATAAAATGGGTATGGCTTTGGCTAAATTGGCTGAAGAAGATCCAACATTTACAGTTAGAACTGATGAGGCTTCAGGACAAACTATTATCTCTGGTATGGGTGAGTTACACTTAGATATCTTGGTTGATAGAATGAAACGTGAATTCAAAGTTGAAGTAAACCAAGGTGAGCCTCAAGTTGAATACAAAGAAGCTTTTACTAAAAAGGCACAACATAGAGAAACGTACAAGAAACAATCTGGAGGTCGTGGTAAATTCGGTGATATCGTGTTTATTCTTGAGCCAGCAGATGAAGTTGATGGTAAAGCTCCGGTTGGATTGCAGTTTGTTAACTCTGTAAAAGGGGGTAATGTACCAAAGGAATATATTCCTTCTGTTGAAAAAGGTTTCCGTGAGGCTATGAAAACTGGTCCTTTAGCAGGATACCAAGTGGATAGTTTGAAGGTTACTTTATTGGATGGATCTTTCCACCCTGTGGATTCTGATGCGCTTTCTTTTGAACTTGCAGCTAGAATGGGTTATAGAGAAGTAGCTAAAGCTGCTGGAGCTGTAATTCTTGAGCCAATCATGAAAATGGAGGTTATTACACCAGAAGAAAACATGGGAGATATCGTTGGTGATATCAACCGTCGTAGAGGTCAAGTAAATGACATGGGTGATAGAAATGGTGCTAAAACTATTAAGGCAGATGTGCCATTGTCTGAAATGTTTGGATATGTAACAACTTTAAGAACTTTATCTTCAGGTCGTGCAACATCTACAATGGAATTTTCACACTACGCTGAAACACCTTCTAATATTTCAGAAGCAGTTATCAAAAAAGCAAAAGGAAACGCATAATCTTTAAGAAAATGAGTCAAAAAATCAGAATAAAATTGAAATCTTACGATCATATGTTGGTAGACAAGTCTGCTGAGAAGATTGTAAAAACAGTAAAAACTACTGGTGCTGTTGTAACTGGGCCAATCCCATTGCCAACTCACAAAAAACTTTTTACAGTATTGCGTTCTCCACACGTAAACAAAAAAGCTAGAGAGCAATTTGAAGTAATGTCATATAAGAGATTAATTGATATTTATTCATCTTCATCTAAAACTATTGATGCTTTAATGAAACTTGAATTGCCAAGTGGAGTTGAAGTTGAAATCAAAGTTTRAGTACTTTAAGAGTAAAAAGGAACGCCGTTTTTAGGTAAAAAATATTTTTTTGGTTTGTGTGCAAATAAGTTATACATTTGCACCCACTTAAAAAATAGGATTTGCTTAAAAGCTGCGTTCTATATTTATATTTAATAATTAATAATTAATATTTATGTCTGGGTTAATTGGTAGAAAAATCGGCATGACTAGTATTTTCGATGAAAACGGGAAGAATATTCCTTGTACAGTAATCGAAGCTGGACCATGCGTTGTTACCCAAGTCAGAACCAAAGGTGTTGACGGGTATGAAGCGTTGCAACTTGGTTTCGATGACAAAAACGAGAAACATTCCACAAAAGCGGCTGTAGGTCACTTTAAGAAAGCTGGAACTGTAGCTAAGAAAAAAGTCGTTGAATTCCAAGATTTCGCAACAGAACAAAAATTAGGAGATCTTATTGATGTTTCTATTTTTGCTGAAGGAGAATTTGTAGATGTACAAGGTGTATCTAAAGGTAAAGGTTTTCAAGGGGTTGTGAAACGTCACGGTTTTGGTGGTGTTGGACAAGCAACTCACGGTCAACACAACCGTTTAAGAGCGCCAGGTTCTGTAGGAGCTTCTTCTTATCCATCTAGAGTATTCAAAGGAATGCGTATGGCTGGAAGAATGGGAGGAGATAATGTAAAAGTTCAAAACCTTAGAGTTTTAAAAGTAGTTGCTGATAAGAACCTACTTGTTGTTAAAGGATGTATTCCTGGTTGCAAAAACTCTTATGTAATCATTCAGAAGTAATGGAAGTAAAAGTATTAGATTTCAACGGAAAAGATACTGGAAGAAAAGTTCAACTTTCTGATTCAGTTTTCGCAATCGAACCAAATAATCACGCTGTATATCTTGATGTAAAGCAATATTTGGCTAATCAAAGACAAGGTACTCACAAAGCTAAAGAAAGAGCTGAAGTTGCGGGAAGTACACGTAAGATTAAAAAACAAAAAGGTACAGGTACAGCTCGTGCGGGTAGTGCTAAAAACCCTTTGTTTAAAGGTGGGGGTACAGTTTTTGGACCTAGACCAAGAAGTTATTCATTCAAATTGAATAAAAACTTGAAACGTCTTGCTAGAAAATCTGCATTTTCAATTAAAGCAAAAGAGTCGAATATAATCGTACTTGAAGATTTTAATTTTGAAACGCCAAACACTAAAAATTTCATTAATGTTTTGAAAGCTTTAGAGTTAGAAAACAAAAAATCACTGTTTGTGTTGGGTGATACGAATAAAAACGTATATTTGTCCTCACGAAATTTAAAAGCGTCAAATGTTGTAAGTAGCTATGAATTAAGTACTTATGCTATTTTAAATGCTAATAATTTAGTGCTTTTGGAGAGTTCTTTGGAAGTAATTGAAGAAAATTTAAGTAAATAATAGGATATGAGCATCATAATTAAACCTATAGTAACGGAAAAAGTAACCAAAGAAAGTGAAGTTTTAAACCGCTTCGGATTCGTTGTTGACAGAAAAGCAAACAAAGTACAAATTAAGAAAGCTGTTGAGGCTGCTTATGGAGTAAATGTTTTGAGTGTTAATACAATGAATGTGAGGCCAGATAGAACTACAAAATACACTAAAAGTGGTTTAATCAGTGGAAAGACTAACGCAATTAAGAAAGCGATTGTTCAAGTACAAGAAGGAGAAACAATTGATTTTTACAACAATATCTAAGATAGAAAAATGTCAGTAAGAAAATTAAAACCTATTACCCCAGGTCAGCGATTTAGAGTTGTGAATGGTTATGACGCCATTACAACTGATAAGCCGGAACGCTCTTTGATAGCGCCGATAAAAAACTCTGGAGGTAGAAATAGTCAAGGAAAGATGACCATGCGTTATACGGGTGGTGGTCACAAGCAGAGATATCGTATTATTGATTTCAAACGTACAAAAGAAGCAATTCCAGCTACAGTGAAATCAATCGAATATGATCCAAATCGTACTGCGTTTATCGCGTTATTAGCTTATGCTGATGGTGAGAAAACATATATTATTGCTCAAAACGGATTGAAAGTTGGACAGAAAGTAGTTTCTGGTCCAGAATCTCAACCTGAAATTGGTAATACTTTACCTTTAAGCAGAATTCCTTTAGGAACTGTTATATCTTGTATCGAATTGAGACCAGGACAAGGGGCTGTAATCGCTCGTTCTGCTGGAACATTTGCTCAATTAATGGCAAGAGATGGAAAATATGCAACAATTAAAATGCCTTCAGGTGAAACAAGATTAATCTTGTTGACTTGTTCAGCTACAATTGGAGCAGTTTCTAATTCAGACCACCAATTAGTTGTATCTGGAAAAGCAGGTAGAACAAGATGGTTAGGAAGAAGACCTAGAACAAGACCTGTTGCAATGAACCCTGTCGATCACCCAATGGGTGGTGGTGAAGGACGTTCTTCTGGTGGACATCCACGTTCAAGAAATGGAATACCAGCTAAAGGTTATAGAACTCGTTCTAAGAAAAACCCGAGTAACAAGTATATCGTAGAACGTAGAAAGAAATAATAAGATATGGCACGTTCATTAAAAAAAGGACCTTTCGTTCATTATAAGTTAGACAAGAAAGTTGCAGAAAACATAGCAGGTGGAAATAAAGGAGTGGTTAAGACATGGTCTAGAGCTTCTATGATTACTCCAGACTTCGTTGGACAAACTATCGCAGTTCATAACGGTCGTCAATTTGTACCAGTTTACGTAACAGAAAACATGGTAGGTCACAAATTAGGAGAATTTTCACCAACTAGATCTTTTAGAGGTCATGCTGGAGCAAAAAATAAAGGTAAAAAATAAGAAGCAATGGGAGTTCGTAAAAGAGAAACAGCAGATGCGAGAAAAGAGGCTAATAAGTCTATAGCTTTCGCAAAATTGAATAACTGCCCTACTTCACCTAGAAAAATGCGCTTAGTAGCGGACTTGGTAAGAGGTCAGAAAGTAGAAAGAGCACTTAACATATTAAGATTCAGTTCGAAAGAAGCTTCAAGAAAATTAGAAAAACTATTATTATCTGCTATCAATAACTGGGAGCAAAAAAATAGTGAAGGTAATCTTGAAGAAGCTGGATTATTTGTTAAAGAAATCCGTGTAGATGGTGGAATGATGTTGAAAAGACTTCGTCCAGCTCCACAAGGTAGAGCACACAGAATAAGAAAACGTTCTAATCACGTGACAATCGTGTTAGGAGCTATCAATAACACACAAAGCAATTCTTAAGCAGCATGGGACAAAAGACAAATCCAATTGGAAATAGACTTGGTATCATCAGAGGATGGGACTCAAACTGGTATGGTGGAAATGATTACGGTGATAAATTAGCCGAAGATTATAAAATCAGAAAGTATATCCATGCTCGTTTATCAAAAGCTAGTGTATCAAAAGTAATCATCGAGAGAACTTTGAAACTTGTAACCGTTACTATCACTACTGCTAGACCTGGTATTATTATTGGGAAAGGTGGACAAGAGGTAGACAAGTTAAAAGAGGAACTTAAGAAAATTACTGACAAAGAGGTTCAAATCAACATCTTTGAAATTAAAAGACCTGAACTTGACGCGTATCTAGTTGCTACAAGCATCTGTCGTCAAATCGAAAGCCGTATTTCTTACAGACGTGCAATCAAAATGGCTATTGCTGCTTCTATGCGTATGAACGCTGAAGGTATCAAAGTTTTGATTTCTGGTCGTTTGAATGGTGCTGAGATGGCTCGTTCAGAGGGTTTCAAAGAAGGTAGAATTCCTCTATCAACTTTCAGAGCTGATATTGATTATGCTTTGGCTGAAGCTCATACTACTTATGGTAGAATGGGTATCAAAGTATGGATCATGAAAGGTGAAGTTTATGGAAAGAGAGATCTTTCTCCACTTGCTGGAATGGATAAAAAACAACCAGGTGGTGGTAAAGGTGGAGATTCTCCTAGAGGAGACAGAAAGCCTTTTAATAAAGGTGGAAAACCAGACGCTCGTAAACGAAAGTAAATTTTTAAACTAAAGAAAAATGTTACAGCCTAAAAGAACAAAATACCGTAAGGTACAAAAAGGTAAAATGAAAGGAAATTCTCAAAGAGGACATGAACTTTCTAATGGAATGTTTGGTATTAAATCTGTACATGAAGATGGAATGTTCTTAACCTCTCGTCAAATCGAAGCTGCACGTATCGCTGCAACTCGTTTTATGAAAAGAGAAGGACAATTATGGATCAAAATATTTCCAGACAAACCTATCACTAAGAAGCCTCTTGAGGTACGTATGGGTAAAGGTAAAGGTGCCGTTGAATATTGGGCTGCCGTTGTTAAACCCGGAAGAATTATGTTTGAAGTTGGAGGAGTTCCTTTGTCAGTTGCAAAAGAGGCATTACGTCTTGCAGCTCAAAAGCTTCCGGTAAAAACCAAATTCGTAGTTGCTAGAGATTTCGAAGCATAATCTATATTATATTATGAAACAATCAGAAATAAAAGATCTTTCTGCAGCGGAGTTGCAAGAAAAACTTAGCCAAACTAAGAAAGCATATGCTGATCTAAAAATGGCTCACGCTATTTCTCCAATTGAGAACCCACTTCAAATTAGAAGTGTAAGAAGAACAGTTGCAAGATTAGCTACAGAACTTACTAAAAGAGAATTACAATAATTCTGCTGAAAGATGGAAGAAAAAAGAAATTTAAGAAAAGAAAGAGTTGGGGTTGTTACTTCAAACAAAATGGATAAATCCATTGTGGTTGCTCAGGTAACTAAAGTAAAACACCCATTATACGGTAAGTTCGTGTTGAAAACAAAGAAATTTGTTGCACATGACGAAACAAACGACTGTAACATAGGAGATACTGTAAGAATTAGCGAAACGCGTCCTTTGAGTAAATCAAAATGTTGGAGATTAGTTGAAATCCTAGAAAGAGCTAAATAATTATGGTACAACAAGAATCAAGACTAAAAGTAGCAGATAACACGGGAGCAAAAGAAGTTTTAACTATCCGTGTTTTAGGAGGTACCAAAAGAAGGTATGCCTCTGTTGGAGACAAGATTGTAGTATCTATAAAAGACGCAACACCTAACGGAAACGTTAAAAAAGGTGCTGTTTCAACTGCAGTTGTTGTACGTACCAAAAAAGAAGTAAGAAGAGCTGATGGTTCTTATATCCGTTTCGATGATAATGCATGTGTTCTTTTGAACGCTGCGGGGGAAATGAGAGGAACTCGTGTTTTTGGTCCGGTAGCAAGAGAACTTCGTGAAAAACAATTCATGAAAATTGTATCATTAGCACCAGAAGTGCTTTAATTCGTTTTAAGATGATAAAGCTAAAAATAAAATCAGGAGATATCGTAAGAGTAATTGCTGGAGACCATAAAGGTGAAGAAGGTAAAGTTTTACGTGTTTACCGTGAGAAAAACAAAGCAATTGTTGAAGGTGTAAATATGGTTTCTAAACACACGAAACCTAGTGCAAAAAGCCCTCAAGGTGGTATTGTAAAAAAAGAAGCTTCTATTCAAATATCTAATATATCTTTAATTGATCCTAAAACTAAGGAAACAACAAGAGTAGGTATTAGAGTTGAAGGAGATAAGAAAGTAAGATTTTCAAAAAAATCTAATCAAGTACTATAGTAATGGCATATATACCTAGACTAAAAGAAGAATATAAGAGTAGAGTTATCTCTGCTCTTAAAGAAGAATTCGGTTACACAAACGTAATGCAAGTTCCAAAATTGGAAAAAATCGTTTTGAGTAAAGGAGTTGGTGCAGCAGTATCTGATAAAAAATTGATTGACTATGCAGTTGATGAATTAACAAAGATAACTGGACAAAAAGCAGTATCTACTATTTCAAAGAAAGACGTTGCGTCTTTCAAATTGAGAAAAGGGATGCCTATTGGAGCAAAAGTTACTTTGCGCGGTGAAAGAATGTATGAGTTTTTAGATAGACTTATTACTTCTGCATTACCACGTGTTAGAGATTTCAGTGGTATTAAAGCAACTGGTTTTGACGGTAGAGGAAACTATAATTTAGGTGTTTTAGAGCAAATCATTTTCCCTGAAATTGATATTGACAAAGTAAATAAAATATCTGGAATGGACATTTCTTTTGTAACTACTGCAAAAACAGATAAAGAAGCAAAGTCATTGTTGGCTGAATTAGGTTTACCTTTTAAAAAGAATTAAGATATGGCTAAAGAATCAATGAAAGCCCGTGAGGTTAAGAGAGAAAAAACGGTAGCTAAGTATGCTGAGAAAAGAAAAGCTTTGTTAGAAGCTGGAGATTTCGTAGGTTTGCAAAAATTACCGAAAAATGCTTCGCCAGTTCGTTTGCACAATCGTTGCAAATTGACAGGTAGACCAAGAGGGTATATGCGTCAATTCGGTATTTCACGTGTTACATTCCGTGAAATGGCTAACAATGGATTGATACCGGGTGTTAAAAAAGCATCTTGGTAGAAAAAATATTCAGACGTGAGTAATCACGTCTGTTTTTCACATTTATAAACTGGTTTCAGGTTCGATTACGTTTAATCGAAAACCGTTACCGCAAATCAATACTTATGTATACAGATCCAATTGCAGATTATTTGACGAGAGTTAGAAACGCTGTGGCTGCAAACCACAAAGTTGTCGAAATTCCAGCATCTAATCTAAAAAAAGAAATAACAAAGATCTTATTTGATCAAGGTTATATCTTAAGTTACAAATTTGAAGACAACGCTGTTCAGGGGTCTATCAAAATCGCTTTGAAGTATGATAAAGATACTAAAGAGCCAGTAATCAAAGATATCCAAAGAATTAGTAAACCAGGTTTACGTAAGTACGCAGGTGCTTCTAAAATACCGAGAATCCTTAACGGATTAGGAATTGCTATTGTTTCAACTTCAAAAGGGTTGATGACAGGAAAACAAGCCAAGCAATTAAATGTTGGTGGAGAAGTAATTTGTTACGTATACTAATTTTAAAGACTATATAAGATGTCAAGAATAGGTAAAAGCCCAGTAACAATACCAGCTGGTGTAACTATTACAGTTGCCGACGGTATTATTACAGTAAAAGGAAAAAACGGTCAACTTACACAGGAGTTTTCGGACGTAACTGTAACGGTTGAAGGAGATCAAGTTCTAGTAGAAAGATCTTCTGATCATAAAGACCAAAGAGCAAAACACGGTTTGTATAGATCTTTAATTAATAACATGGTTATTGGTGTAACAGAAGGTTTTACAAAATCTTTAGAATTGGTTGGAGTTGGTTATAGAGCTTCAAATCAAGGTCAAAAATTAGATTTAGCGCTTGGGTTCTCTCACAATATTGTTTTAGAAGTAGCTCCAGAGGTAACTCTAGAAACCATATCTGAAAAAGGTAAAAACCCAATTGTAAAATTAACATCATTAGATAAACAACTTTTAGGTCAAGTTGCGGCAAAAATTAGAGGTTTCCGTAAGCCTGAGCCGTACAAAGGAAAAGGTGTTAAATTTGTAGGTGAAGTATTAAGAAGAAAAGCAGGTAAATCAGCTTAAAAAATAAGATTATGTCATTAACAAAACCTGAAAGAAGACAACGTATTAGATTCAGAATTAGAAAAACGATTAGTGGTACTGCTACTAACCCAAGACTATCTGTTTTTAGAAGTAACAAAGAAATTTACGCTCAATTGATTGATGATGTAAACGGAGTTACTATATTAGCTGCTTCTTCAAGAGAAAAAGAAATTGGAAAAGGTACGAACCTTGAAGTGGCAACTGCAGTTGGGAAACTAGTAGCAGAGAAAGCTTTAAAAGCTGGTATTGAAGTGATAACTTTCGATAGAGGAGGTTATTTATATCACGGTCGTATTAAATCATTAGCGGAAGGCGCAAGAGCGGCTGGACTTAAATTCTAATATATTATGTCTAAATACAAAAATATAGAGTTAGTAAAACCAAGTGGTCTTGAATTAAAAGATCGTTTGGTGAGTGTAAATCGTGTTACTAAGGTTACAAAAGGGGGTAGAGCTTTCGGTTTTTCTGCTATTGTAGTTGTAGGTGATGAAAATGGGGTTGTAGGTCATGGATTAGGGAAATCTAAAGACGTTTCTGAAGCAATTGCGAAAGCAGTAGAAGATGCAAAGAAAAATCTTGTGAAAATTCCTTTGAATGGACAATCAGTTCCTCACGAACAAAAAGGTAAATTTGGTGGTGCACGTGTATTCTTAATTCCTGCCTCTCATGGTACAGGAGTTATTGCTGGTGGAGCTGTTCGTTCAGTTCTTGAATCAGTAGGAATTCATGATGTATTATCTAAATCACAAGGATCTTCAAATCCTCACAACGTAGTGAAAGCAACTTTTGATGCTTTATTACAAATGAGAAGCGCTTACACCGTTGCAAAACAAAGAGGTGTTTCTTTAGAAAAAGTTTTTAAAGGTTAATTCAAGGAAATTATGGCTAAATTATTAGTAAAACAAGTTCGAAGCAAAATCAACTGTCCTCTTACTCAAAAAAGAGGTTTGGAAGCTTTAGGCCTACGTAAAATGGGACAAGTTGTAGAGCATGATTCAAATCCTGCTATCCTTGGGATGATAAATAAAGTTAAACACTTAGTTTCTGTTGAAGAAGCTAAATAACAAATACTGTTATGAATTTAAGTAACTTACAACCTGCTGAGGGTTCTACACACAATCAAAACAAAAGATTAGGTAGAGGTGAAGGTTCTGGTAAAGGTGGTACCTCTGCAAGAGGACACAAAGGAGCAAAATCTCGTTCTGGTTATTCTAAAAAGATTGGTTTTGAAGGTGGGCAAATGCCACTTCAAAGACGTGTACCTAAGTTTGGTTTCACTAACATCAATCGTAAAGAATACGAAGGTGTTAATCTTGATACTCTTCAATTATTAGTTGATAATGGAGTAATTACAGATACTGTTGATATGACAGTTTATGTAGCTAATCGTCTTGCTACCAAAAATGAAATCGTTAAGATTTTAGGTAGAGGAGAATTGAAAGCAAAATTAAAAGTAACTGCTCACAAATTTACTGCTACTGCAAAAGCTGCTATTGAAGCTGCTGGTGGAGAAGTTGTAATCATGTAATATTACAATTAAGATGAAGAAATTTATTGAATCAATAAGTAATGTTTGGAAAATAGAAGAACTAAAAAATAGAATTTTAATTACTTTAGGTCTACTTCTTGTTTATCGTTTTGGAGCACATGTTACGCTTCCTGGAATTGACGCAACTCAATTAACAGGGCTAGCTGGGCAAACAAAAAATGGATTAGGATCTATTCTAGACATGTTTACCGGAGGTGCATTTTCTAAAGCTTCAGTTTTTGCTTTAGGAATTATGCCTTATATTTCTGCATCTATTGTTGTGCAACTTATGGGAATTGCGATTCCTTATTTGCAAAAACTTCAGAGTGATGGAGAGAGTGGTAGAAAAAAAATCAATCAAATTACCCGTTGGTTAACTATTGTTATAACTTTAGTACAAGGACCAACTTATATCTACAATCTTTACAGAACTTTGCCTAGTTCAGCTTTTATTTTAGGATTTAACTCTTTTGAATTTTTATTTTCTTCAGTTGTAATTTTAGTTACTGGTACAATTTTTGCCATGTGGTTGGGAGAAAAAATAACTGATAAAGGAATTGGAAACGGTATTTCCCTTTTGATAATGGTTGGTATTTTGGCTAGGTTGCCACAAGCTTTTATTCAAGAATTTACAACAAGAGTAACTAATAACAATGGTGGACCAATGTTATTGGTTGTTGAAATCATTATTTGGTTGCTTGTGATAATATCTTGTGTATTATTGGTAATGGCAATTAGAAAAATTCCAGTACAGTATGCTCGTCGTACAACATCTGGTGATTTCGAACAAGATATGATGGGTGGTAACAGACAATGGATTCCATTAAAGCTTAATGCAGCAGGTGTAATGCCTATAATATTTGCACAGGCTATTATGTTTATTCCTGCAGCTGTTGCTGGTTTGTCTAAGTCAGATGCTTCTCAATCTGTTGTTGGTGCTTTTAGTAATATGTTCGGTTTTTGGTATAATTTTGTTTTTGCAACTTTAATTGTTGTATTCACTTTCTTTTATACAGCAATTACAGTTCCTACTAACAAGATGTCTGATGATTTAAAGAGAAGTGGTGGTTTTATACCAGGTATTAGACCAGGTGTTGAGACTTCTGATTATCTTGACAAAGTGATGTCTTTAATAACTTTTCCAGGATCTTTATTTCTTGCTTTGATAGCTGTGTTCCCAGCAATTGTTGTAAGTCTTATGGATGTTCAACAATCTTGGGCTATGTTTTTTGGAGGGACTTCATTGATAATTATGGTTGGAGTTGCAATAGATACTATTCAACAGATTAATTCATACTTGTTGAATAAACATTATGATGGTTTGATGAAAAGTGGTAAAAATAGAAAAGCAGTAGCTTAACTTATGGCAAAACAATCAGCAATAGAACAAGACGGATCGATCATTGAGGCATTGTCTAATGCAATGTTCCGTGTAGAGTTAGAAAATGGACATATTGTAATCGCTCATATTTCTGGAAAAATGCGTATGCATTACATCAAATTATTACCTGGTGATAAAGTGAAACTAGAAATGAGTCCTTATGATTTGTCAAAAGCAAGAATTACTTATAGATATTAAAGGATATTCACTATGAAAGTTAGAGCATCAGTAAAAAAGAGAAGTGCCGAGTGCATTATCGTACGCAGAAAAGGAAGATTATACGTAATCAACAAAAAGAATCCTAGATTTAAACAAAGACAAGGATAATTATGGCAAGAATAGCAGGGGTAGATATCCCAAAAAACAAGAGAGGTGTTATTGCACTTACCTACATCTTCGGATTAGGAAAAAGTAGAGCTATTGAGATTTTAGAAAAAGCTCAAGTTAGCCAAGATAAAAAAGTTCAAGATTGGAATGATGACGAGATCGGAGCAATTCGTGAAGCCGTATCAGCATTTAAAATTGAAGGTGAATTGCGTTCTGAAGTTTCTTTAAACATCAAACGTTTAATGGATATTGGATGTTATAGAGGTATTCGTCACAGATCTGGTCTTCCATTAAGAGGGCAAAGAACTAAAAACAACTCTAGAACAAGAAAAGGTAAAAGAAAAACTGTTGCGAACAAGAAAAAAGCAACTAAATAATAAGTAATATGGCTAAAGCAACTGCAAAAAAACGTAAAGTTATCGTTGAATCAACGGGTGAAGCTCATATTTCTGCTACCTTCAATAACATCATCATTTCTTTGACAAACAAAAAAGGTGAAGTTATTTCTTGGTCTTCAGCTGGTAAAATGGGTTTCAGAGGTTCTAAAAAGAACACTCCATACGCAGCTCAAATGGCAGCAGAAGATTGTAGTAAAGTAGCTCTTGAGGCTGGACTTAAAAAAGTAAAAGTTTATGTTAAAGGACCAGGAAACGGACGTGAGTCTGCTATTCGTTCTTTGCATAATGGTGGAATTGAAGTTACTGAGATTATCGATGTTACTCCAATGCCGCACAATGGATGTCGTCCTCCAAAAAGACGTAGAGTTTAATACTCAAAAATAATTATAGTATAACCTAGATTGAAAATAGATTATCGAAGGATAAGACCTGAATTCATAATCTCAATCTTAAACAATTTAAAATGGCAAGATATACTGGTCCTAGTACAAGAATCGCTCGTAAATTTGGCGAGGCAATTTTCGGAGACGATAAAGCTTTCGAAAAAAGAAATTATCCACCTGGTCAACACGGGATGGCTAAAAAAAGAGGAAAAAAATCTGAATATGCTGTCCAATTGATGGAAAAGCAAAAAGCTAAATATTCTTACGGAATTTTAGAAAAACAATTCAGAAATTTATTCGAAAAAGCATCAGCTACCAAAGGTGTAACTGGTGAAGTATTGTTGCAATTATGTGAAGCAAGATTAGACAATGTTGTTTTTAGAATGGGTATTGCTCCTTCTAGAAGAGGTGCTCGTCAAATCGTTTCTCACCGTCACGTTACTGTAAATGGAGAAAATGTAAATATTCCTTCTTATCACTTGAAACCAGGTGATGTAGTTGCTGTTCGTGAAAAATCTAAATCTTTAGAGGCTATCGAACGTTCTTTGTCTAATTCAAGTCATGTTTATGAGTGGATTACTTGGAATAATGAAACTAAACAAGGTACATTTGTAAGTGTTCCTGCTAGACTTCAAATTCCAGAAAACATTAAAGAACAATTAATCGTAGAGTTGTACAACAAATAATAATTGACTTAGTCGAAATTTATGGCAATATTTAATTTTCAGAAGCCCGATAAAGTTATCATGATCGATTCAACCGATTTTGAAGGTAAATTTGAATTTAGACCTTTAGAACCTGGATATGGATTGACCGTTGGTAATGCACTTAGAAGAGTTTTGCTTTCAGCATTAGAAGGTTATGCAATTACATCTGTTCGTATAGAAGGTGTAGATCATGAGTTTTCTACTATTTCAGGAGTTGTTGAGGACGTTACCGAAATTATCCTTAATCTTAAACAAGTGCGTTTCAAACGTCAGATTGAAGATATAGATAATGAATCAGTTACTATTTCTGTTTCAGGTAAAGATCAATTAACAGCTGGTGATTTTCAAAAATTTATTTCAGGTTTCCAAGTTTTGAATCCAGAGCTTGTTATCTGTAATTTAGATAGTAAAATTAAACTGAATTTCGATTTAACTATCGAAAAAGGTAGAGGATATGTTCCTGCTGAAGAGAACAAAAAACAGAATGCTGCAATAGGAACTATTTTTACTGACTCAATTTTTACTCCTGTAAAAAATGTGAAGTATGCAATTGAAAACTTCCGTGTAGAGCAAAAAACAGATTATGAAAAATTGGTTTTTGAAATTAAAACTGATGGTTCAATCAATCCTAAAGATGCTCTTACTGAAGCTGCAAAAGTTTTAATTCACCATTTCATGTTGTTTTCTGATGAAAGAATTACACTAGAGGCTGACGAAATTGCACAAACAGAATCTTATGATGAGGAGTCATTACACATGAGACAATTGCTTAAAACTAAGCTTGTTGATATGGATCTTTCTGTTAGAGCATTAAATTGTTTGAAAGCGGCTGAAGTTGATACACTTGGTGATTTAGTATCGTTCAATAAAAATGACCTAATGAAATTCCGTAATTTCGGTAAAAAATCTTTAACTGAGCTAGATGAACTAGTAGCAATTAAGAATTTGACCTTCGGTATGGATTTAGCAAAATACAAACTAGATAAAGAATAATCTAATCCCGCTTGCGGGATTAAATTTCATAAAGCAATGAGACACGGAAAAAAATTCAATCACTTAAGCAGACAGACTGCACATAGAAGTTCTATGTTGGCAAATATGGCTTGTTCTCTTATCGAGCACAAACGTATTAACACTACTGTTGCTAAAGCTAAAGCGCTTAAACAATTCGTTGAGCCGCTTATAACAAAATCAAAATCTGATACTACTCACAATCGTCGTATCGTTTTTGCTTACTTACGTAGTAAATATGCAGTAACTGACTTGTTCAGAGATGTTGCAGCGAAAGTAGGAGACCGTCCAGGTGGATACACTCGTATCATTAAAGTTGGAAATCGTTTAGGAGATAATGCTGATATGGCAATGATCGAATTAGTAGATTTCAATGAACTTTACAACGGAGGTAAAAAAGAAGTTAAAAAAGCAAAAAGCCGTCGTGGTGGAAAAGCTAAAAAAGCAGACGAAGCTGTTGAAGCTCCAGCTGCTGAGGCAGAACCTACAACTGACGCTGCTGAATAATTATGAAAATAATCATTCGATAATAATCAAGGATAAGCTATTTATAGTTTATCCTTTTTTTTTTGATTTTTTATAAATAAAACAATCAATTATTGTTGTTTCAGTTATTGATTAGTAATTGAAATGGTGCTGTTGCAGTTTAGTTTTTAAAATGTTTTATTCTGTCTTTTTTAAACATTTTGCAGTGATTTTGTTACTCTGTATTATTGACTTTTAAATAGGCTGAATTATTCATAAAAAACATTGCGTCCACTGTTTTAAAAATTTAAATTTGCACAATATTAAATTACACATGAAATATACAACACGAAAAAGCGCTATTCTTTTATTAAGTGACGGAACCATATTCCACGGTAAATCAATTGGGATAAGCGGAAAAACTTTTGGGGAAGTTTGTTTTAATACAGGTATGACTGGATACCAAGAGATTTTTACAGATCCTTCTTATTTTGGTCAATTAATGGTTGCAACAAATGCTCATATTGGAAATTATGGGGTAAATGACAAAGAAGTTGAATCTAGTAGTATAAAAATTGCTGGTTTGATTTGTAAAAATTTTAGTTTTAATTATTCTAGAGTTGATTCATCAGGAAGTTTAGAAAATTATTTTACTAAGCAAAATTTGATATGTATCTCAGATGTGGATACACGTGCATTGGTAAGTTACATACGTGATAATGGTGCTATGAATGCTGTTATTTGTACAGATGATACGCCTATTGAAGAATTGAAAAAGCTATTGGCAGAAGTGCCTGACATGGAAGGATTAGAGTTAGCCTCTAAAGTGTCTACACTTGAGCCATACTTTTACGGAGATGAAAATGCAACGTATAAAATTTCAGCTTTAGATTTAGGTATAAAGGAAAACATTTTGCGCAATTTAGCTAAAAGAGACTGTTACATTAAAGTTTTTCCATATAATGCTACTTACGCAGAATTAGCTTCTTTTAATCCAGATGGTTTTTTCTTGTCTAACGGTCCTGGAGATCCAGATCCATTGGATAGTGCTATAGAAGTGGCTAAAGAGATTATTCAAAATAATAAACCTTTATTCGGTATTTGTTTGGGGCATCAAGTTATCGCCTTGGCAAATGGTGTTTCAACGTACAAAATGTTTAATGGACATAGAGGAATTAATCATCCTGTAAAAAACATAATAACAGGTAGGGGAGAAATTACTTCTCAAAACCATGGTTTTGCAGTAAATAAGGAAGAGCTAGATAATCACCCTGATTTAGAAATTACACATTTGCATTTGAATGATGGAACTGTAGCTGGTATGAGAATGAAAAATAAAAATTGTTTTTCTGTGCAATATCATCCTGAGGCGAGTCCTGGACCGCACGATTCTTCTTATCTTTTTGATCAGTTTATTGAAAATATCAAATCTGTATAAGACTAAAACGTTATCGTTAATAAATAAAAGTAGATTAACGTTTTTGAAATAAAGACTTGTGATTTTTTTTACTTAATTTTGAGTAAAATACAAATTAATAACATAAAAAATAAGAATAATGAGTATTATTGTTAAAATTCACGCAAGACAAATTTTCGATTCAAGAGGAAATCCTACAGTAGAAGTAGATGTAGTAACAGAAAACGGAGTTTTAGGTAGAGCTGCTGTTCCATCAGGAGCATCAACTGGTAAATTCGAAGCAGTTGAATTACGTGACGGAGGAAAATCTTTCTTAGGAAGAGGTGTCTTAAAAGCTGTTGAAAATGTAAATACTAAAATTGCTGAAGAATTAGTTGGAACATCAGTTTTTGAACAAAACCTGATTGACCAAGCAATGATTGATTTGGATGGTACGCCAAACAAAGCAAACTTGGGAGCAAATGCTATTCTTGGAGTTTCTCTTGCTGTTGCAAAAGCGGCTGCTAATGAATTAGGATTACCTTTATATAGATATGTAGGAGGTGTTTCTGCAAATACACTACCTGTTCCGATGATGAATATCATCAATGGAGGTTCACATTCTGATGCGCCTATCGCGTTTCAAGAATTTATGATTTTCCCAGTAAAAGCAACTTCTTTTACTCATTCTATGCAAATGGGGACTGAGATTTTTCACAATCTTAAAAAAGTATTGCACGATAGAGGTTTGAGTACTGCTGTTGGTGATGAAGGAGGATTTGCTCCAAACTTAGCTGGCGGAACTGAAGACGCTTTAGATACTATCAAATTGGCAGTTGAAAAAGCAGGTTATTCTTTTGGAGATGAAATTATGGTGGCTTTAGACTGTGCCGCATCAGAATTTTATGTTGATGGAAAATATGATTATTCTAAATTTGAAGGACCAACTGGAAAAATTAGAACTTCTGCCGAACAAGTAGATTATTTAGCTGAATTAGCTGCTAAATATCCAATTATATCTATTGAGGATGGAATGGATGAAAATGACTGGGATGGATGGAAGTTATTAACAGAAAAAATTGGTGATAAAGTTCAATTGGTCGGAGATGATTTATTTGTAACTAATGTTGAGCGTTTGTCTACTGGAATTGAAAAAGGAATTGCAAATTCAATTTTGATAAAAGTAAATCAAATTGGTACTTTGACTGAAACAATTGCAGCAGTGAATATGGCTAAAAATGCGGGTTATACATCTGTAATGTCTCACCGTTCTGGAGAGACAGAAGATAATACAATTGCTGATTTGGCAGTTGCATTAAACTGTGGTCAAATCAAAACTGGATCTGCCTCACGTTCTGATCGTATGGCAAAATACAACCAATTATTAAGAATTGAAGAGGAATTAGGGAATTCTGCATATTTTCCTGGAAAAAAGGCATTCAAAATAAAGTAATTGTAATGAATTTGTAGTAATTGAGCCATTCATCATAGATGAATGGCTTTTTTATTGAATTTTTAACAAATTCAATGTTCAATTAGTTTTTAATTTAATGTGGAATTCCTTAGATTTGGTAAATTATAAATTAAATTTTATTTCATAAAAAAATATGTCAAAAATAGCAATATTAGAAATTGATGGCAATAAATTTGAGCTTCCCGTAATTGTTGGGAGTGAGAATGAAGCTGCTGTTGATATTAGTAAATTACGAGATATGTCAGGCGTAATTACTCTTGATCCAGGTTATAAAAATTCTGGTTCTTGTAAAAGTGAAATTACCTTTTTGGATGGTGAACTTGGAATTTTACGTTATAGAGGGTATTCAATTGAAGAATTAGCTGAGAAATCTCATTTTTTAGAAGTTTCATATTTAATAATTTTTGGGGAATTGCCTTCTACAGAAAGATTAGAGCAATTTGAGAATGACATTCGAAAATTCACTTTAGTGAGTGAAGAAATGAAGATTATTTTGGATGGTTTTCCAAGAACAGCTCACCCTATGGGAGTGTTGTCTTCTTTAACAAGTGCTTTGACTGCTTTTAATCCTAAGTCGGTAGATGCAGATAATGAAAAAGAAATGTATGATGCAGTTTGTAAAACTCTTGCTAAATTTTTAGTTATTGCTACTTGGACTTATAGAAAGAGTATGGGATATCCTTTGAATTATTATGATAATACAATTGGGTATGTTGAGAACTTTATGAATTTAATGTTTAAGTTACCTAATGGACCTTACAGTGCAAATCCTATTGTTATAGATGCATTAGATAAATTATTTATTCTTCATGCTGATCACGAACAAAACTGTTCTACATCGACTGTAAGAATGGTAGGTTCTTCACATGCTGGTCTTTTTGCTTCGATATCTGCAGGGGTGTCTGCTTTATGGGGACCATTGCACGGTGGTGCAAACCAAGCAGTGCTTGAAATGTTAGAAGAAATTCACGCTACAGGAGGTGATGCAGATAAGTATTTAGCGAAAGCCAAAGATAAAAATGACCCTTTCAGATTGATGGGATTTGGTCATAGAGTTTATAAAAACTTTGATCCAAGAGCGAAAATAATCAAGAAAGCAGCTGATGAAGTTCTTGCAACTTTAGGAGTAAATGATCCTATTCTTGAAATTGCTAAAAAATTAGAAGTTTCTGCATTGGAAGATGAGTATTTCAAATCAAGAAATTTATACCCGAATGTTGATTTTTATTCTGGGATTATTTATAGAGCTTTAGGAATTCCAACAGATATGTTTACTGTATTGTTTGCAATTGGTAGATTACCGGGTTGGATTGCTCAATGGAAAGAAATGAGAGAAAACAAAGAGCCAATAGGAAGACCAAGACAGATATATACTGGTTATCCTTTGAGAGAATATGTTAAATCATAAATCTTAAACAGTTTATTAAAGCTTCACTTTACGGTGGAGCTTTTTTTTTTATCTTTGGCAAAAGTTATAAAAATGCTAGAATTAAACATAAAAAATGAGACCTCAAAATTGAGGGTAGTAGTGTTAGGTTCTGCTGTTAATAATGGTCCAACGCCAAAGGCGGAAGAAGCTTATGATCCTAAATCGTTAGAGCATATTTTAGCCAATACCTACCCAATCGAGGCTGATATGGTTGTTGAAATGGAGGCCTTTAATTCAGTTTTTCAAAAATATGGGGTAACTGTTCTGCGTCCGGAAATGATCGAAAATTACAATCAGATATTTGCAAGAGACATCGGTTTTGTAATAGATGATACTTTTGTTAAATCGAATATTTTACCGGATCGCGAACGTGAATTGGATGCCATTCAATATGTAATTGATCAAATGAATCCTGAAAAAGTTGTTCGTCCTCCCGAGGAAGTTCATATTGAGGGAGGCGATGTAATGCTTTGGAATGACTATATCTTTGTTGGGACTTATAAAGGGAGTGATTATGCAAGTTATATAACTGCAAGAACCAATAAGCAAGGTGTGAATTTTTTAAAAGATTTATTTCCGAATAAAATTGTAAAAGATTTTGATTTGGTTAAATCAAGAATTGAAGCTCGTGATAATGCTTTGCATCTTGATTGTTGCTTTCAGCCAGTAGGAAAAGACAAAGGGATTATATACAAAAGAGGATTTAGAGAAGAAGCAGATTATATGTTTCTAGTGAATCTTTTTGGAAAAGAAAACTTGTTTCATATTACTCGGGATGAAATGTATAATATGAATTCCAATGTATTTTCGATAGATACAAATGTTGTTGTTTCTGAAAAGAATTTTACAAGATTAAATAATTGGCTAAGAGCTAATGGGTTTACTGTAGAAGAAATTCCGTATGCCGAAATTGCGAAGCAAGAGGGGTTATTACGATGTTCTACTTTGCCATTAATAAGAGATTAACAATTCGTTTTGGGTTTTATTGTTTAACTTTAGGCAATTGATTTTTGGAACGATAAAACTATAAGAATATGAAACAAACAACAAACTCCATTTTGATGATTCGGCCAGTTGCATTCCGTATGAATGAACAAACGGCAGTGAATAATTATTATCAAAAAGTTTTAGATGGTCTTTTGCCGGCAACAGTAAATGCAAAAGCGCAACAGGAATTTGATGTTTTTGTTGAGAAGCTTCGCTCGGTTGGGGTTGATGTAACGGTGGTTGATGACAAGGAAAGTTCGGATACACCAGACAGTATTTTTCCAAACAATTGGATTTCTTTTCATGAGAACGGGGATGTAGCGTTATATCCTATGTTTGCTGAAAATCGTCGTCTAGAACGTCGCGAAGATATTTTAGATACTTTGGAAGAGAAAGGATTTATAATCGATAATATTATGGATTATACTTCTGCAGAGGAAGATGGTTTTTTCTTGGAAGGAACGGGAAGTTTATTATTGGACAGAGAGAATGGAAAGGCTTATTGTGCACTTTCTCCAAGAGCTGATGAAGAGTTGTTTATTGAGTTTTGTGAAGATTTCGAATTTACACCTGTAATTTTTGAAGCCTTTCATACTGTTAATAACGAACGAAAGCTGATTTATCACACAAATGTAATGATGTGTCTTGGTGAGACTTTTGCTGTTATTTGTGCTGATTGTATCGACGACAAAAAAGAACGAAAAATGGTTCTTGAAAGTCTTAAAGGTGATGAAAAAGAAATCATTTTAATTACCGAGGAGCAAGTGAATAATTTTGCAGGAAACATGCTTGAAGTTAAAGGTGCCGATGATAGAAGGTATTTGGTAATGAGTGCTTCGGCGCATCAAAGTTTGACTAAAAAACAAATTGCTCAATTAGAAGAGCATGTAACTATTTTGAGTTCAAGTTTAGATACTATCGAAGCTTGTGGCGGTGGAAGTGCCCGTTGTATGATGGCAGAGATTTTCTTGCCGAGAGAATAAAATATAAATTTTTAAAATAAAAAAAATCCAAATTCGAATGGCTAGAGCTAATTAGAATTTGGATTTTTTTATTGATAATTTTTCGAATTACATCAAGTTACCTTTTATAATATTGATAAGGGCACTTACAATGTATTGAATACCAATTGCAATAACTATAAAACCAACAATTCTTGAAATTGCTACAATACCAGAGGCGCCAAGTATTTGAGCCAGGTAATGTGCGCTTCTTAGGATTATAAAAATTGCAATAGCGATTGAAAGTATTGCTAGTGATGCAATTATAAGTTCGTTGGTGGAATTATGTTCTTGATAAAATGCGATCAATAAGGAAATAGAACCAGGACCAGCAAGCATTGGAATAGCCAATGGTGTCAAAGCAATGTCATTTCGCTTTTGAGCATCGGTTTCTATCTTTTTATTGATTCCTCGTTTTTTATTGAATTTCCCCGAAAGTAATGAAAAACCAGAACTCACAATTATTAAACCACCTGCAATTCTGAGGGAATCAATGCTAATGCCAAAAAAACTCAAAACATATTTACCTATAAAAAACGAAATGATAAGGATCAAAAATACATTTATGGAAGTCCATAATGAAATTCTTGAACATTCTTGTTTGGAATCGCCTTGAGTTAGACCAACAAAGATTGGAACAGTTCCTATGGGATTTAAAACAGAAAATAATGCAACAAATAAGTAAATAAATAAATCCATTCAGTTTTGGTTTTTTTGATTGTAAAATTACGAATTTATGTATAAATAAGTTTAAACAAGAGTTATCTAATTGTTTATTTCAATAAATGGTGGAACCAATTACAGAATTAATTGAAAGGTGTAATGGTTATTTCTAGGTTTATGGCAAGTATTTAGTTAGTCCTTAATCCTTTTTGATTACTTTTGCAGCTTATATTGATTTAAAATGACAAAAAATAAAAAAACCTTAGTTCTTGGAGCAACTGCAAAACCAGAAAAAGCAGCTTTCAAAGCTATTGAAATGTTAGTTGCCAAAGGGCATTCGGTGCTTGCTTTGGGACAAAATACGGGAGAAGTAGCGGGAATTAAAATAAATACCAAAGCGATTCCAGTTAAAAATATTGATACCATTTCGCTATACATAAATCCGTCACGTCAAAGGGATTATTATAATTATATTGTCGATGCTAAGCCCAAACGTGTTTTGTTTAGTCCGGGAACCGAGAATCCAGAATTTTATCAATTGCTGGAATTGAATAATATAAAGTACGAGGAAGCCTGTACATTGGTTTTGTTGACATTAAATAAATATTAATTTTTTAGATCTATTTACTTCGTCAGTTCGCTTGGCTCGTGTCCAGCTGTCCACTATATCTTTTTTTCTCTTTTGAAAAAAAAGAAAAAAAAAGGATGCCGCCTCCATCTGGGATAAGCCATAACAATCAAGAATTTTAATTGAAATAATTTGATTTTTTTGGAAATATCCGGCATTTGTTTAGTCTAAAAAGAGATGTCTTTGTTTATTTAAAAACAGAGGTATTGTCTTTTAAAATAGATTCGATTTTCTAAATGGCAGTTTGCCAAATTGCTTACTTTTGTATCCATGGAATTTTCTTCAAAACTAATAGAGAAAGCAGTTAATGAAATGGCTCAATTGCCAGGAATTGGTAAAAGAACCGCATTGCGATTAGTTCTGCATATTTTAAAGCAACCCAAAGAACAGGCTGCTTTTTTAGCTCAAGCATTAGTAACAATGCGTGAGGAAATAAAATATTGCAATAGCTGTCATAATATATCAGATAGTGAGGTTTGTGAGATTTGTGCCAATCCAAGTAGAAATCATCAAATTATTTGTGTTGTTGAGGATATTCGAGATGTAATGGCAATCGAAAATACAGGCCAATTCAGAGGAATCTATCATGTTTTAGGAGGTAAAATTTCACCAATTGATGGAGTAGGGCCTAGTCAGCTTACTATTTCTAAGTTGGTAGAGAAAGTCAAGTTAGGTCAAGTCAAAGAGATAATATTTGCTTTAAGCTCAACAATGGAGGGAGATACCACCAATTTTTATATCTATAAACAAATTGCCGATTTGTCTGTAATAGTGTCAACAATAGCTAGGGGAATTGCCGTTGGAGATGAATTAGAATACGCAGATGAAGTTACTCTAGGTCGAAGTATACTACAAAGAGTCCCTTTTGAAAAGTCATTAAAAACTAATTAGCTTGTTTATTAAGTATGATACTTTTTAAATACTAATTGAAAAACTATATTTGTTACTAAATTAACACGAATGAACAAACGTTTTGTCTTTATTTTTTTATTTATCAGTATGTTATTTGCATCCTGTATTCCAGTAAAGGATTTGGTTTATCTTCAAAAAAAGGATAATTCCTCCAATGAAGGACCAGTCGTAATGGTAGAATCAAAACCCTATCGTTTACAAACTCATGATGTATTACAAATCACTATCAAAGCCTCAGATCCAAAATTGGTAGCTATTTTTAATCCAACTGCGGATGGTGCTGAAATAAAACTAACAGAATCTGGATTATATTTTGACGGTTTTACTGTTGATGATCATGGCAATATCAGAATCCCTGTTTTGGGAGAGATGAATGTTATGGGATTTACTTTAGAGGAAGTACGTGTTAGTGTTGAAAAAAGATTGTTAGCTGATTATTTTAAAGATAATGCCAGTATTTTTGTAGTGGTTAAATTAGCTGGTTTTCGATATACCATTAATGGGGAAGTAAACAGTACAGGTACCAAAACTTTGTTTCAGGAAAAAGTAAATATAATGGAAGCTATTGCCAATGCTGGGGATATAACCACAACCGGAAACAGAAAAGCAGTAACTATTATCAGACAAACTCCAAATGGAACCGAGATGAAGGACTTGGATTTAACCAACATTAATGTAATGAATTCACCGTATTACTTTTTGCAGCCTAACGACTATATTTATGTAAAACCGCTTAAGCAAAAAACGTGGGGAACCGGTAGTACTGGAATTCAATCTTTGACAACCCTTATTACATTATTGTCTTTAGTTAGCACCACTTATTTGTTACTTAAAAAATAAAATCAATTTTCCAATATGTTAGATATTAAAGATTTTTCGGTTTTTGAAAATCAGCCCAGTTTTGATTTTAAGGGGTTTTTAATAAAGATATTAAGTTATTGGAAATGGTTTTTACTATCAGTATTTTTTGCATTAATGATTGCGTATCAGGTTAATATACGCAAAGAGAAAATTTACGAAATCGAAACCCTAATTTCGGTTAAAGAAGAAACCAATCCACTTTTTACATCCAGTACCAACTTGGTTTTTAATTGGGGTGGCGCTTCGGATCAAATGCAGACAATCTCCACGACTTTACAGTCCCGCTCACACAATGAATTGGTGGTAGATAAATTACAATTTTATATTGATTATTTGGTACAAGGAGAATATAATCTTGTAGACGCTTATGGAGCCGTTCCATTTCATCTGGAGATTGATAAAAAACAGGGGCAATTAGCTGGGAATTTAATAGGTATTAAATTTATTAGTGAAAATGAATATGAATTGAGAATTCCCTTTGAAGGAACATCTGTATCACTGATTCATTATTCTGATAATAGTCACAGCAATACATCAGTTGTTGAGGGAGAATTTATTAAAAGGTACAAAGTTGGTCAAAAAGTATCTTTGCCTTTTTTGAATTGGGAATTGCAAATTAATGACAATCCAGGTATATATAAAGGGAATGAATACTTTGTAAGATTCAATGATTTTGACGGTACAGTTTCGAATTATAGAAACATAAATGTTAAAACTGATGATAAAGGAAGTTCTATAATCACTTTGGGGATGCAGGGTACCAATAAAGCCCGAATGGTAGACTATCTGAATTCGACCGTAAATATGTTGATAAAAAGGCAGTTAGATAGTAAAAATCAATTTGCTACAAACACCATCAATTTTATTGACAGCACACTTGTTGCGATGGAATCTCAACTCAAACTGACGGGTGACGAGCTGAAGTCATTTAGAAAAGATAAAAATATTTATGAGGTTGAAGAAGGTGGCGGGGCTAAATTTTCAGATAAGATCCTCGATTTTGATGTTGAAAGAGACGCTGTAAACCGAAAAATAGCCTATTATAATTCTTTAAAATCTTATTTGAGAAACAGTGTTGATTATTCGAAACTACCTGCGCCTTCTGTGGCTGGAATTGAGGATCCTAATATTGTGGTCAATGTATCTAAATTAATAGCACTTTCAACCGAAAGATCAGAGATGGCTTATGCCGTAAAAAGCGAAAAAATATTTAGGGACTTTGATAATCAAATGGAAGCGGTTAAAAACGTTTTATTAGAAAATATTACTACTGCAAAAAGTTCTTTGGAATATGATTTGGCAATTGTGGAGAGTAAAATTAATCAAGCAGAAAGTAAGATAAAGCGTCTCCCGGACGATCAACAAGAATTAATAAAAATCAAAAGGAAATATGACTTAAACGATAATATATACAGTACATTTCTTCAAAAAAGAAGTGAAGCTGATATTGTAAAAGCAGCCAATCTTTCTGATATTCATTTTATAGATTCCGCAAAAGATATAGGAGGAGGTCTTATTGGACCCAAGACAGGAGTGAATTATATATTAGCTTTATTTCTAGGGTTGTTGTTGCCTTTGTTGGTTATTGTTGTTCTTTTTTTTATTAATAATACCATTCAAAATCCAGATGATATCAGTAAATTAACAAAGATTCCGTTAATTGGGATTGTTGGAATAAATAGTGATCATAATAATTTGGCAGTATTTGAAAAGCCAAAATCCGCATTGTCAGAATCCTTTAGGGCTATTCGTTCCTCTCTTCAATTTTTATATAAAAAGAGTAATGTCGCCGGAGCAAAAACATTGATGATAACGTCCTCTGTAAGTGGTGAAGGAAAAACATTTTGTTCCATAAATATTGCCACAGTATTTGCTTTAAGCGAAAAAAAGACTGTAATTGTAGGGTTGGATTTAAGAAAACCTAGATTGTTTGATGAATTTAATTTGGCCAATACAGTTGGAGTAGTTAATTATTTGATTAAGGACAAAAGTCTGGAGGAGATTGTAAATCATACTTCAGTCCCTTTCCTTGATGTAATATTTTCGGGTCCCATACCGCCCAATCCATCAGAATTAATAATGAGTGATGGCATGAAAGATTTAATAGACGAGCTAAAAACTAAGTATGATTATATTATCTTGGACACGCCTCCAGTTGGTTTGGTAGCAGATTCATTAGAGTTGGCACAATATTGTGATGTTACCTTATATATTGTTAGACAAAATTTCACTAAAAAAGAAATGATAACATTATTGAATAATAGAGTAAATCGAGACGAGCTTCATAATACCAGTATTATTTTGAATGGTTTTGAGAATAAAGCTAAATATGGAGGAGGTTATGGTTATGGCTATGGTTATGGAAACGGTAATTACTCAAATGGATATCATGAGGTTGAAAAGAAAAAAAGTTTAATTGAAAAATTAGTAAGAAAGAAAAAATAATTACATCTGTTTTAAAAATAATTTAAAAATGGCAGAAAACAGTAAAATGAAAATACTAATTACGGGAGGAGCTGGATTTATTGGATCAAATCTATGTGAGTATTTTTTATCGAAAGAATATAAAGTAGTTTGTTTGGATAATTTTGCGACAGGTTATCGTCATAACTTAAAAGATTTTATTGAGGATGATAATTTTAGTTTGATAGAAGGAGATATAAGGAATTTAGAAACATGTCAACAAGCAGTACAAGGGGTTGATTATGTATTGCATCAAGCGGCATTAGGTTCAGTACCCAGATCGATAAATGACCCAATTACAACCAATGATGTCAATGTTTCTGGTTTTTTGAACATGTTAGTAGCTTCAAGAGATGCCAATGTAAAACGATTTGTATATGCAGCTAGTTCTTCAACTTATGGCGATTCTGAGGGATTGCCAAAAATAGAAGATGTCATTGGGAAACCACTTTCTCCTTACGCAATTACAAAATATGTAAATGAGTTATATGCTGAAATTTTCAGTAGAACTTATGGGTTGGAAACTATTGGATTGCGTTATTTTAATGTATTTGGGCGGAAACAAGATCCCAATGGAGCTTATGCGGCTGTCATTCCAAAGTTTGTGTTGCAATTAATGCAACATGAGAGTCCAAGAATAAATGGAGACGGTAATTATTCAAGGGATTTCACGTATATCGATAATGTTATTCAGATGAATGAGTTGGCAATGATGACTAAAAATCCAGAAGCAGTGAATACAGTTTATAATACCGCTTATGGAGATCGTAATACATTAAATGATTTGGTAGGCTACTTAAAAACTTTTTTGGGAGAATACGATCCAAAGATTGAACATGTAGTAATTGAATATGGGCCGAATAGAGCTGGGGATATTCCTCATTCATTGGCCAGTATTGATAAGGCTAAAAGAATGCTGGGATATAATCCAGTATATTCTTTACAAGAAGGGCTGAAAGAAGCTGTGGGATGGTATTTGGAAAATCTTAAAAAAAAATCAGAATAGAGAAAATAGAATAACGATATGGAAATTACAAAAATTTGTTGCATCGGGGCGGGATATGTTGGTGGGCCAACTATGGCTGTTATAGCACAAAAATGCCCTCACATTCAAGTTACAGTTGTTGATTTGAATACAGAAAGAATTTTGGCATGGAATGATGAAAATACTGATAATATTCCAATTTATGAACCTGGTCTAGACGCTATTGTTGCTGAAGCTAGAGGAAGAAACTTGTTTTTTTCTACAGAAGTAGATAAAGCAATAGATGAAGCCCAAATTATTTTTATTTCCGTAAACACACCTACGAAGACATACGGAAAAGGAAAAGGAATGGCAGCTGATTTGAAGTATATTGAATTGTGCGCTAGGCAAATAGCTAGAGTTTCTAAAAGCAATAAAATTGTTGTTGAGAAATCTACTTTGCCAGTACGTACTGCTGAGGCTATAAAAAGTATTCTTGACATGACTGGAAATGGTGTTCAGTTTCAGATATTGTCGAATCCGGAATTTCTTGCTGAGGGTACAGCAGTTCAAGATTTATTGAGTCCAGACCGAATATTGATTGGGGGCGATACTTCTGTAGAAGGACAAAAAGCGATTCAAGCCTTGGTAGATGTCTATTCGAATTGGGTGAGTCCAGAGAAAATATTGACGACTAATGTTTGGTCCTCAGAGTTGTCAAAATTGACTGCAAATGCATTTTTGGCCCAAAGAATCTCGTCAATCAATGCTATGTCTGAGCTATGTGAAAAAACAGGTGCCGACGTTAACGAAGTAGCTAAAGCTATAGGTATGGATAGTCGAATTGGTCCCAAATTCTTAAAAGCTTCGGTTGGATTTGGAGGTTCCTGTTTTCAAAAAGATATTTTGAATTTGGTTTATATCGCAAAATCATATGGATTGAATGAAGTAGCGGATTATTGGGAACAGGTGATTATTATGAATGACCATCAAAAGCGCCGCTTTTCAAACAATATAGTGCAAACTCTTTACAATACTGTTGCCGATAAAAAGATTGCATTTTTGGGTTGGGCTTTCAAGAAAGATACCAATGATACAAGAGAGTCAGCAGCGATATATGTGGCAAATGATTTGATTAATGAACAAGCAAAAATTGCAGTATATGACCCGAAAGTATCTCGTAAAAAAATGCTTTCTGACTTGGATTATTTAGAGACGAGAACTACAGAGGAAAATGCAAATAATGTCATTACGTTTGATAATCCATATTTGACTTGCGAAAAAGCACATGCTATTGCAGTACTTACTGAATGGGATGAATTTGTACAATATGATTGGAAAAAAATATATGATAGTATGCAGAAACCAGCTTTTGTTTTTGATGGAAGAAATATCTTGAATAAAAAAGAATTAGAGGAGATTGGTTTTGTGTATCAGGCTATCGGTTCTTGATTGTTTTGTTATGGTGAATGATGGATTGTAAATAGGGTTATAGCTTGGTTTTGGTTATATTGAAGATCAAATTACTGTTTAAAAGATTGAGTAACATTTAGCGAACAAAATTTTTATAAAAAAAAGGGCTATTTTTTTAAAATTAGTCCTTTTTTTATGCTTTTGCGTGAAAAATTAATGGTCTTCAATAATAGAAGATGCTGAATTGATTTCTCGCAAGATGTGGAGACACAAAAAAGGTTTTACTATTTTTGACTTAGAGTCTTTAGGTGAAAAAATGTGGCTTAATTTAATACCTTGACCTGGGTGTTCCGTTTTGAGAACGGGAGTGAGGAATAGTTTTTAGTCGCTATTTAAAACTCTGTAGTTTTTAGGTAAGTAAATAGATTCTTTTCTTGTAATGATGCACTTTTAATGGTTTTACTTGTTTATTATTAGATGATTATGTTTTTTTATAGACTGCTTATTAAACATGTTTGATTGTAATTGAGAAGAGTGACAGCCCTTTTGGCTTTTTGCATCCTATCCGATTATACAACGTAAAACATGCTCTAGCTGCAAGCCCGAATACAAACAAAATTCCTCTATGGAAATTAATTGATGCGGTTCTTTGCTCAGGCTGACTTTAATTTTGATTAAATACAACCTTGCCTGTCTGTATGTTTTACCGGTAATACGTTGTACATCTTTGGGATAAATACACACCCTGATGTTTGCTCCTATCACACTACCACTTTTAATACATTATCTATACTTAGGATAGGGCTTTGAGTACCTTTTCCTAACTGGAACAAATTTAAGAAAATTACTTCACTTTTGAATAACTTAAATAGGTTATTATAGGCTTTTTACTACCGTTTTTTACCATTGCCTTTTGAAATTTGATTTAAATGATGGAATATTTGCTGAGATCAATCCCGATTTAGTTGCAACGAATATTCAGGACGAAAGAGTAGATCAATCATTTTTAAACTTAAACTTAAATTTTAAACTATTATGGCAAAACAAAAAGGCATAATTAAATTGAAAGGTACTATCGGGGATATTACTTTTTACAAATCAAAAGATGGGTACATTGCCCGTGAAAAAGGAGGCATTGATGCGAACCGAATTGCCAATGATCCTGCTTTTCAGCGTACTCGTGAGAATGGAGCTGAGTTTGGTAGGGCAGGAAAAGCGGGGAAAACATTGCGCTTGGCTCTGCGTACTTTGCTACTGAATTCKTCAGACAGCAGAATGGTCAGYCGACTTACSCAAYTRATGATGAARGTAATTCAGGCGGATGCGACCAATGAACGTGGGCTTCGAAACGTCATTGATGGTGAGGCAGAATTGCTTAGGGGTTTTGATTTTAACATTACCGGAAAATTAGGCACAACATTATTTGCTCCATTTACCGGAGGTATTGATCGCGTTACCGGTGCCATCACAGTCGACTTGGAATCCTTCATACCTGCAAATATGATAGCCGCACCTGGAGGGACTACCCATTTTAAAATCATATCGGCTGGGGCTGAAATTGATTTTGAAGCAGAAACATTTGTGACAGCCAATTCTGAAACGGCAATTTTGCCTTGGGACAGTAACCCAACGGTGGCCATCAACCATTTGAATACTGTGACGGCCAATAGTACCAAGCCCTTATTTCTTGTGGTAGGTATAGAGTTCTATCAAGGTGTAAATGGTCGTATGTATCCTTTAAAGAACGGTGCATTTAATCCAGCATCATTGGTGCAGGTAAGTGGATTGTAGATGGATTTAGTATTATCCAGAACTTATTTCTCTGACGGAACTAATGGAAAACTCGAATGTAAGGGCAGATTCATTTGCTATACTATTGAATTGCCCTGGCACGATAATGCCAAACGAGTTTCCTGTATTCCAGAAGGKGAATATGTATTAAGAAAGCGATACAGTAAGAAGTTTCGATGGCATATTGAGGTAGTTGATGTGGAAAACAGAAGTTTTATTTTGTTTCATCCCGCCAATAATGCCTTAAGAGAATTGAATGGCTGTATYGCTCCAGTGACGAAACTTTCAGGCCCCGGTTTGGGGCTTGAATCGCGACAAGCTTTCATCAAATTGAAAAGTTTAGTTTATAAAAGCGTGGAGCGAGAGGAAACTGTTTTATTAATTGTTAAATCTTAATCCTTCGACTCCGCTCAGGATGACAGGGTATAAAAAAAATAATGTTATGAATATAGTAAAAAGAGCGAAAGCTCCCGTGYCAAAATTTTTTAAAGTGCTTCGAAATATCGGATTGGCATTGGCWACTGTTGGYGGAACWGTTTTGRCCGCACCAATTGCTTTGCCTCTAGTGGTTAGTTCTATTGGTGGTTATTTGGCTGTTGCAGGTGGTGTATTATCTGCKGTTAGTCAGCTTACGACCCTAAACGATGATTTGAATGCCGTCCAGTAATCCCACATTAATTGGTACAGCTGGCGGTACGTTTTTGAGTGTGTTACCGAATTTACATTCGGAAGATGTTTTTAAAACTGTTTTATTGGCTGCACTTGGAGCTGTTGTCAGTTTTATATTGTCTATGATGCTTAAATTTATCGTTAAGAAGTATAGGAAGTAGTTTTTGTTAAGTCATTTGACTTAGTGTAATGTTAGAGAAAGCCCAAACCGAAAGGAATGGGCTTTTTTTGTTGAATTGTTGAATCGTTTAATTGTTGAATCGTTTAATTGTTGAGGGGGGTAATTGTTTAATTGTTGGGATGGTTAATCTTTTAATTATTGAATTTTTTTATTTATGAAGAGCATTTTACTTTTTTCCTTGATGAAAAAAGTAACAAAAAAATATTCATGGGTTATTATTGTTTTTTGGTATTCATGAATCTTCGATTTCAAACCTGAATATTTTTAAACAAAAAATCATCGGACGGATTTCCCTATAGTGACCCCAGCCACTCGTGTTTCACACTCGACTCGGGGGTCACTCCCTGCGGCCAACGCGCAAATCTTTATCGTTATTTTGTCTTTAAAAATATAAGGGCGGGGGAAAGGAGGTTTTCATGAGTTTATAGTTGCTGTTGCCAATTTTACTAGGATTGTGGAGCTACCGGTGAGATCCTTCCTTCGTCAGGATTAACAACATTGTGTGGAATGTTATCGTTTGTCTTTGACATCTTTATCGAAAGCGACGAGGTTTAGTGTGGAGCGCAATCGGGAACGGACGCGGTTTCCGTAGGTGGTTTCGATTTCGGAAGCGGATAGGTTGGTGGTGATGTGGGTTATTATTTTTTTGGCTATGAATTGGTCGTAACGACTTAAAAGAATTTCGGCCATGACATTGCATTCGTTGCCGAAGTATTTGAGATTGTTTTCGGTTCCTAGATCATCGAAACAAATTGTTTTGGGAGCGGACTTACTGTATTTGTGAATGATTTCATAACCGTCTTTAATGAATTCAAAACTGATGTCACGGCATGGTTTAATGGAAAATTTGTGTGCTGGAGATGTAAGGTCTTTCATTAAATTCATCAGTGTTGTTTTGCCACAGCCAACAGGACCAGAAAGCAGTATTCCTTTATCGAGGTTGATTCCATATTGTAAACACATTTGTTTGTCTTTGAGGAAGTATGCAATTAGTTTAAAAATAATGGGATAATCGCTTTCGAGGATTTTGAAATGATTGCCGTAACGTTCATTACCCTTCTTTTCAAGCCAGATAATCACTGCTGAATAATTATACGTTTCATTCATAATAAATTTAGTTTTATAAGAGTCAAGAGTGAAGAATCAAGAGTGAAGAGTCAAGAGTGAAAAGTGAAAAGTGAAGAGTCAAGAGTGAAGAATCAAGAGTGAAGAATCAAGAATCAAGAGTGAAGAGTGAAGAGTGAAGAGTCAAGAATCAAGAGTGAAGAGTGAAGAGTGAAGAGTGAAGAGTCAAGAGTGAAAAGTGAAGAGAATACATGATGGTCACAGATTAAAAAAATCAACACAGATTTTTGCACTCTTAAATCCCTCCTCGATTGAGAGGGATTTTGAGAGAGTTTGGGGTTAGTTAAAGGGGTTCGGAGTAATTTTTGCTGTTTTTTGTGCTGAGGTGTTTTGCTCTGTTTGGTTTTTCAGTGGTTTTGAATTTGTCTGTGTTTAGTATCCAGTTTTGTGCTGCCGCTATCCAGTCGACCATTGGGGTTTTGCCACCAACTAGCCAGCCGTTGCTGGAGTAGTAATTAAAAAATTTTTGGGCTTCGAGTTCTGGAAAGTTTTTTTGCTCAAAGTAGGTTTTGATTTCATCAAAAGTAGGATTGATTTTTTCTTTTTTTTCGGCACTATTATAATTATCGATATGCGAATTTTTTTCTATTTTGTCTTTTTCGTAGTTGGAGAAAGCCATATGCATTTTGAAATTTTGCGATGGTGCGTCCAAGTTTGAAATGTTTAAATTGTTTGTTTTGTTTATATAGTTTATAGAAGATACCAGTGCTTGTTCACTGGCTGTTTCACTACTTGTTTCTTGCCTGTTCAGAAGCTGTTCAGTTTTTTGTTCTTTATTCTGGGTATTGCTTACTCTTTTTTGAACTGGTTTTGGGTCATCTGAAAAATTGAAGAGCACTACCATGCTGCCCTTAAAAGGATTGAACGAAGGCATGTATTTGATGTATTTTTTTTCATTCAATTCTCTCATGCATTTGTGATAAGTTGCCTTTGAACAAATCTTGCTGATATGCATCACTTCTTCCCGGGTTATGCTTATGGGATTTTTAAAACGGTTGACATTCCAAAATTGGAATAGTGCCATGTATAAACTAATGTGGGTTGGATTGAGGCTTGGGTCTTCGATTATTCTATCGAAGAATCCTGTAAGGTGTTTGATGTAGTTCATTTTTTATAAGTTGCTAAGGGATTCCTAATTGTATTTTTTTGTGGCCGTTGTTGTGGAATTATTTACATAAATTGGAAATAGAGTTGACTTTGTTCTTCTCCAGTAGTTTATCTATCTCTTGATTTTCATAGTAAATAGTGCCTCCGATTTTGGTGTAAGATAGTGTGCCGTTGATACGGAGGTTTTTGAGTGTTCCTGGGGAAATGTTAAGGAGTTTGATGATTTCTTTGGATTTGAGCCATTTCTTGTTATTGTTTGGTTCGGCTGATTGAAGCATTTTTTGAATTTCCTGTAATAGATCGATTTTGAATTCGTAAAGGTCTTCGGTTGTAATAATGGATGCTGCCATGATTTTTGTTTTAGATTAATACTGTTTGATAAGCTTTTACAAAATTCAATAGCTTTTGCTGGATTTTATCCCAATGGCTTTCGGAGTACCGAAAAAATTTAACATTTAAAGATTGTAAAGTCTTGGTTTTATTGAGAAACTATTCTTAAAAAAAATTGCCTCATTACTTCTGGTCAAATACATTCTCTTTTTGAACTCTATTCATTAGGTGATTTTGTGATAAAGACAAATTGTAGCTCTGTTTTAAATCAGGATTTACTGGTGGTGAGGTTTCGTAGTTACGATTAAGCTAATTATTGTTTTTGAAGAGGATTTTACTTTTTTCCTTGATGAAAAAAGTAACAAAAAAATATTCATGGGTTATTATTGTTTTTTGGTATTCATGAATCTTCGATTTCAAGCCTGAATATTTTTACATCAAAAATCATCTGACGGCTTTTTTATATCGTGACCCCAGCCGCTTCGCTCGGGGGGCACTTCCAACGGCCAGAGCGCAAATCCTTACCGTGATTTAGACTTGGCAACTATAAGGGTGGGAAGTGGACGTTTTCATGAGTTTATTGCATTGCTGATTTTGACTTGGGTTGTGGAGCTACTAGCGGAGATCCCTCATTCTTCGGGATGACAATATTGTGCGGAATTGTGGTCAACGAGTGAATGGTCATGATGAATCATAAAAAAAACAGTAGCTCCCTTTTTAAGGAGTTACTGCTTCTAGCTTTCGTAGTAACGTTTTTAGTCTTGGTCTTCTCTCGCCATTTTTTGCTGTAGATTAAGTGTTAGTTCTTCGAGGAATTTTGTTTTACTGCTTTTACGAGCTTTGATTTCGGTGTAGGTTTTATAGATGTTATCTAGTTTGATGTTGAAAAAATCTTCAAAGGATGCCGATATCGTATTAATGTCTGCAGCACCATGATTGATTGTCCCATTCGAAAATAAGGCATAGATCAGTTCTGTCAAAGCTGTTTTTGGTCCTGTCCAAACCAATACTTTGTGTTTTTTTTCTTCAAATATTTCTGAATCATCCACTTGCAGTCTTTTGAGCGCTTGCCGGATGTAATGAATGAATCGGTACATCGCTTTTACTTTTGCCCAAAGCATGTCTTGTGATGTTGAAAATTCAGGAAATTGATAGTGATCAGTCATTGGTGTAAATGGGAAATTATCTCGATGGTTTCTGGTGAAAAATTGATGATCCAGATAACTGTATCCTTGTTCCATGTAATGCACAAAATCGGCATTTTTATAAAAGAACTTATTGATTTTTCGCAATTCTTTTTGAAGAAACTGGATTTTATAGGAGTTACCGGCTTTAGGCATTCTTAGTTCACAGGAACGCACTTCGGTAAAATAAATCAATAAACTCATGGGAATGGGTTTGATATTTTTGAAAAAATCAATCTCCTCCGGAACTGTATTGAAATCTTTTTTATCCACTATCTCTTTTAAATTCGTTAATGTTTTATTGCATAATACTATTCCATTGCTAGATTTATTTTGCATCGTTTCGTTTGCTTCTAAAATTTCATTGCAAGTACCATTAAATGCTTCAATTGTTTTTTTAAACATTATTTTAAATATTAGTTGTCAGTATACTTTGTTATTTTACAATTGATTTGTAATCATTTTGCAAAGTATTCATAAGTTCCATTGTGTAATTATCTCTTGTCTGAACATAGGCTACTTTTGGAATTACTCTAGCTCCTAATTTTCTTTTTTCAAAGGAAGCAGACAACCCAAAGTCTATTTTTTGAAACTGCAACTCATTAGCTCTTTTTATTGTCTGAAATAACAATTGCCTGTAGAGTTCGTATTCTTTTGCCCATTTATAATCCATGCCTATTAATTTCAGGACATAAGTATGATTATTGAAATATAAAGCTTCTTTATTTTTTACGCTTGATAAAACTTCATTAAAAGTGTCTATAAAATTGTTGTGTTTGATTTTTGTCATTTTGATGCTTTTTTTGGTTGGTTAATAAAATAGAGAGTCAAAATTGATTATAATAAATGAAAGTATTTTCATCTATTTTTTAAATACTCCCAAATTGACAAGTCAAATTCCCGAATAGACAACAAATACTACAAATTGCAACAAATAATCCCAAATTGGCAACTTTTATATTTCCAATTGTTTCTATTTTTGTTAAATTATAATCTCTTAAATCATAAAACATGATTGCAGCCCATGATTTTTATGAGAATGACTATGCGCGATTTTGGGTTGCCGATGGTATTCTCTTTTTTGAATATAAACCCAATATCATTATTGATCTAAAGGTAGCCCAGTGTGTCGTTATTGATAGAATTCATTTTCAAAACGAAAGGTCTTTTCCTGTTTTGTGTGATATTCGAGGTGTTATTTCAACGGAGAAAGCTGGAAGAGATTATTTAGCTCAATCTGGTTCCATATTAGCAAAAGCTGTGGGGCTTATTGTGCACGAAAAAGTTTCCTTGACCATTAGTACTTTTTATTTGGAGATTAGCAAACCCACTGTACCTACAAAAATTTTCAATAACCAAGATGAAGCATTGGCATACTTGAAGCAGTTTATTTAGCGAAAAGAGTATAGAAAATTGAATACTGATAAAAGATAACATTTAGAGTTATTATGGAGAAACCACATAACCAAAAACGAATTGTTACGATGCATCAAATGCTGTTTGAAATGGCACGTGGCAATTTTAACAGCAGTATTCCATTAAGCCCGTATGATGACGAGTTGGAAACCCTTGTCGTTTTAATTAATATGGTTGCTGAAGAAATGAAAGAGTCTATTTTTCATGTTGGTTACGTCAATACCCATAGTACACGTCCATTTATAACTCAAACCACTTTTGTTTTGGACGCAGATTTTTCTATTAAAAGTTTTACCCCAGAAGTCACTTGTTTTTTAGGTTATTCGGAATCTGAATTGATAAACCAGCCTCTGGCTGGCATTATTACGTCAACTTGTTTGAAACAACTTCATAAAGTACTTGATGAAGGTATTGCATTACCAACAACTATTGCATTAGATTTTACTCCTAAAGAACATTTGCCTATTTCTATTTCCTGCAGTATTGGAAAATTAATTAATCGATCGGAAATTATATTAAATCTTGTTACTCCTGTTCGCCAAGATTCCTATAATCCCATGGCTTATGAAAATGAATATGAGAAACAAGCGAAAACTAGAAAAGTATCTGCTCTTTTGATTCAAAAACTCTATGATTATATCTTAGCTAATCTTGAAGAACCACTTCCATCGTTAAAAGTGCTCTCTCGGCAATTTGGTACTAATGAATATAAATTGAAAGATGGCTTTCGTCATTTTTTTAAGACTAGCATTTATCAGTTTTATAATGACGAACGTTTGAAAAGAGCTTATTTTATGATTCAGCATACAGCCATTCCTTTAAAAAATATTTCTGTAATGAATGGTTTTAATAATTATCCTAATTTTTCAAAATCTTTTAAAAAGCGATTTGGTTTTTCGCCAAACGAAATGAAGCGCGATGAAGTCGGCTCTACTTCTTTAAAAGAAGATTAAATTATAGTCATTCAAACTTAATCCGTTTTGGTTAAGTTTTGCTCCCGATAAGACAAGTGTTATTGTTTTGAAATTCAGAATTTTACTTCGTTAAACTAAAATCAATGAAGCTATGAGGTTGAATATCAAAATACAGAATTTATTTTTAGAGTTTATTTGTTTGCTATATATACTATTGTTTGTATATGCCGCTGTTAGCAAATTAATAGATTTTGACAATTTTCAGGCGCAACTTGGTCAATCTCCTTTACTTAGCGCTTATACAGGATTTGTCTCATATACAGTGATAATAATAGAAATCATTATTTCAGGATTATTGTCTATACCCCGATTCCGTTTAATCGGATTGTTTTCATCGTTTTGCTTAATGGTAATGTTTACGGCTTATATCATTATTATTACCAATTATAGTTCCTACGTTCCTTGTTCCTGCGGGGGAATTTTGGAAAATATGGATTGGAATGAACACTTAATTTTCAACATTTGTTTTGTTGTTCTCCCAGTTATAGCAATTGTGAGCACTATTAATATTAGAAATGAAAATGGAAGTAGTGGAAATAAAATAAAATCTAAATACTCATTAGATACTAAGAGTGCTACAATACTTTTGGGAGTACTTACTTTCATCTGTTTTACATTTATTGCGGGTCTTTACATTTCTTCCGATGACCTGATGCATAATGAAAACCCATTTATTCGCAGATTCATTCAGGGTGCCTCTATCAAAATGGAAGAGAAGGATGTAAAAAGTACTTCGTTATACTTTGCTGGGTCAAAGAACAACAAAATTTTTATTGGAGATAATCTGGCGCCATTACACATTTTAGAATATGATTCTCTCTTACGTCAGACACATCATTATAAAATTAAATTAGAACGTGAAAATTTTCCCTTTCGCTCCGTACAAGTCAGGATTGCACCACCCTATTTTTATGTAACCGATGGAACTGTACCGGTAATTTTTAAGGGAAATATTTCGGATTGGAAAGCATCAATAATAATGGACAACAACTCTTTCTATTTTTCCAAGGCTGTGATAATCGATTCATCCACTATTGCATTTCGAGCTCGTCAACAAATAACACTTGACAATATTCTTGGGACATTTAACTTCAGGAATAGTTTAATTGTTAAACCAACAACATCATTGTTAGAAAAACAGATTGATGGTTTTTTTGACACTGACGGCACTATGCATTATGATAAAGAGTCCAAAAAATTTGTATACACCTATTTTTATCGCAACCAATTCATAGTTGCCGACAATACCCTAAAATTATTATATCGTGGAAAGACGATTGACACCACTACGCACGCGGATATTAAAATAGCGTTCATAAAAAGTACTGGTGAAAGAAAGTTTGCTTCGACTCCTAAAGTAGTAAATAATTTAAGCGCGATTTCTGGAAACTTACTTTTTATAAACTCCAAATTAATTGGTCGATATGAAAGTAGAGCCATGTGGAAAAAAGCAACTGTAGTCGATATTTACGATGTTAATAAAGGGATCTATCTTTCTAGCATCTATCTCTACAACGTTGAAAAATTAAGAGCAAATGATTTTACTATAATTGGTTCCAATCTTTATGTTTTGGTTGGCAATTATTTACACCACTATGTATTAAACAGAAATCTTATCAATGGAAATAAAATTACCGGCCGGTAGCAGGGGTGAGATCGAAAACCTGTAAGAGAGTAGATCGTATTTTTTTTTAATTTAAATTTTATTATTATGAAATCATTCATTAAAGTAATGCTACCAGTGGCAGCATTTGCACTCGCAAGCGCAGGGGCCGTAAGCACCAATGCTCCTAAAAAAGCTGATGGTAAAAAACCACCTATCGCTGCATTTGTACAGAATCCATCATCTACTTCTTGTACGCCAGTGACTGCAAATTGTTCAGAGACCAACACACATGTGAATTGTATGTCTATTGAAATCCCTGCAAAACGAGCCTTTCTAAAAGATGCTTCAAATGCCTGCGTGGTCGAACTTTGGAGAATCCAATAGTTCAATTATTAATTATGCAGTTTCCATATTTCGGAAACTGCATATTTTTTACTTTTGTGCAGCCGTGTTAGTATCAGCCATCCAAGGTTTTATTGGCTCCTCTTTTAGATAGTATCCAAACCAATCCTGGATACGAGTGGTTAAATCTATTTGGTTCTTTTGATTCGAAAGAATGTGCCCCTCATCTGGATAAGCAAGCATTATATTTTTCTTTTGCAACCTTCGCAAAGCAATGTAAAATTCCATCCCTTGTTTACTTTGTACATTTGTATCATTAAGTCCAACCCATGTTAATATTGGAGTTTGAATGTTTAAAGCTTGAGCAATAGGAGAATTTCTGTAATATGCTTCTTTATCTTCATAGAATGATTTAGCCATTCTATATTGCTGATTTTCATAACGCCAAGCCTCCGGTAATTTATTGCTGCTATTAATTGTCAAATAATGGCTTACAATATCAGATACTGCAGAACCGCTGACAGCGGCTGTAAAAATATTGGTCTGCGATATGATAAAGTTTGCTTCATAACCTCCAAATGAATGTCCAATCAATCCAATTTTTAAGGAATCAATTACATTCATGTCAATTACCTTCTTGACTGCGGAACTGATACAATCAGTTGCCGAAATTCCGGGATTACCACTGTCATATGAGATATCAGGCAGCAACACAAAATAGTCTTGGGTGGTAAAATTAGAAATGTTGAAACCTATACTATTTTCATTAGATGGGTTCACATAGTGATTAAGTTCACCCGATACTGTTGCATAAATATAAACGATCATTGGGTATTTTTTCTCATTACTATATCCCGCAGGATAAAATAACGCACCATTCAAGGGACTCCCATATTTATTTTTAAAATGAATCATTTCGGAGTGACCCCATTTGAAATTTTTCTGATGCGTGTTGCTTGTAACCAAGGTGGCTACTTTTGCAGTTTCGGATGTCATATACTTTATGCTGGGAGATTGATCATAGGTTTGCTGTTCGTAAATAAAGGCATTTCTTTCCTGTGCCTTCAGTAAATTATTTACGGCTCCATTTGTATGTGTTAAAAGTCTTTCCCCTTTTTTAAAGTCCAGTAAATAATATGCTGAACTGGCATCATTAAGGTTAACAGCACTAATTAATATCTTTTCCGAAGTATTATAACTGGCTGATGTCAAACCGGAATAATTCACCCTAATTTTGGTATTATCGGACGATTCTGCAAATCTGAATTGTATTCCTTTTTCCTTGCCTTTCGTTAACCTACGCTTTGATTTTCCATCGGGGGAAATCGCCCAAATGTCGTTGTAGTCATAATACAATGCCCATTTATGATCAGTTGTCCATCCCGCATTACCCCAAAAACGTAACTCATCACCAGGATCTTTCTTTCTATTGTCCCAATCTCCCTGTATATCTTTAGTAACATTAACATAAGTTGCTTGTGCAATATTGTAAACCCACCAATTATTATCATGATAGTAAGTGATATATTTTCCATCAGGTGAAGCGGTTATAGAACCACTTTGACCATTGTGTTTTTGAAGAAATAACCACTTTTTTCCTGTTCTTAAGTCATTAAGATAATAGTCCATGTCGGCAAACCTTTTATATTGTGGCTCATATGTAAGTGGATTAGCTGTAATCGCGTAATCCTGATTACCAGAAAGTATCACCCACGACAACTCATTGGAAGTAATAGGGAAAATTTTATTTGTATAGGGCCACCATACCGCTAGTAACTGAACATGGTCAAGTGAGGCAAGCTGTTTTCGGTGCGTATATAATCTTTTATCGTCTCCATGCCAGATTTCTACATTTGTATCAAATACTGATTTATCAATTGCTGTTGGACTATAGATACCAAAAAAAACTTTTCTTCCATCATCGGATATTGACAATTGGAGATTTGGATTGGAATCAATTTTAACAGCAGTATTTTGCGAAAGAGGATTGAGGGTATATAATTGATGTGTCGGAATCTGGTATGTATAAAGAATATCTCCTACGTCCTTCGAATTGGTTGGAACACCATAAAAAGCCACTGCCGTTCCAGTTCTATTCCATGTGAGATTACTTAAGGGATAATCAATATTGGCTAAAATTAACTCCTGTTCAATATCCTGTTTAAAACTCAAAAGTTGAACAGCATATTTTCCATTAACCAAAGTACTGTAAAGGACTTTGGTTTTTTGACTATTCCATCTATAATCAACAACTTCACTGATTTTTTTCTTAAGGATTCCATTTTTGTCATATATACTGACTTTTAAAAGATCATTAGAGGATGATTCAGAAGTAACCAAAAATACACCAGAGTATGTGAATTCGTATTGCAGTACATTAGGAATAACGCTTCTGTTTCCATCGGTAAGATTGATTAAGTTCAGACTGTCTTTTGATAAAGACGCAAATGTATCCTCACTACTAAATTGCCCGTTGTTACTAGCCGGAAATGCATATTCCAAGTTGTTAGTGCTATTCTTTATAAACAGTGTGTCTTTTTTGGTTTTGTAAGTTCTAGTATAACTTATCCAGTTGCCTTTGTTTGAAATGGATTCCAATTGCAGTGTGCTCCATAAGTGGTAATCGCTTTCAGTCACTATCTTGGGTAGCACCTGTCCCGCTAAGGGACAGGAAACTAATCCAAAAACGAAAACGGTAATGAAACCGTAGACGAATCTTAAATGGGTTTTAGAAAATAACATTAATAACCCAGGTTTTGTGGATGTAGGTTTGGATTGGCCAACAATTCAGTATTAGGAATAGGCCACAACATATCATTGTGATCCCAGCCTATTTTAGAAAGAGAAAGTACATTGTCTAGGTTGTTTGTTCTTTTTAGATCAAAAAATCTATGCCCATATTCTGTGAAAAGTTCATGACGGCGTTCATTTAGTACCGCAATTATAATTTCTGCAGCAGTAGAAGCATCAGTATCTCCCAATCCTGCCAAATGCCGAATTTTGTTTAAATCCTCCTTTGCAATACTAAGCTCACCCTGCATTGTGCGAGCTTCAGCCCTTATTAGATACTGTTCAGCCAGCCTGAATACTACGGAATATTCCAAAGAAGATCCTGTATTTGAATTTTGCTTGTATTTATATGAATGAAACCATTTTTCGGTGCCATTAGTAACGGTGGCTATCCAGTGTTCTTTCCTTTGGTCACCAGTCTCAAATGAAGTTACAAAATCGTTGGTGAGTGCTATCAGCGGCGGCGGTCCAGTTAGAAAAATAAAAAGTGAGCCTTCATCTGCATTATTACCTTCGAGTTTCGGCATAAATTGCCAGATGGTGGTCGTGCTTGATTTCAAAAAGATATTGTCCAGATCCGTTTCCCAAATATATAGGGGATTGTTGATCACTGCCGAGGCCTCATTTGAAGCTTCAGCCCAGTCACCGTGATATAAATAAACTCTGGCAAGTAATGCATGTGCGGTGGCTTTGTTTGCCCGCACACGTTCAGCACTAACATATTCTTCGGGGAGTAAAGCAATGGCTTCCTTGAGGTCACTAATAATATGCTGGTAAACTTCCTCTACGGGCATGCGTGAAACAAGTTTATTCACATTGTAATCTGTGGTAGTTACAAAAGGAATATCACCATACATATTAGTAAGATAAAAATGAACTAAGGCACGCACAAAAAGCCCCTCGCCCCTGAACTGGTTGCGATCATTCACAGCTAAAGACACTGCATTATTCACTCCTTCTATAATGGCATTCGCGCCGTAGATTTGCTTGTAGCTTTCATTCCATACGGAGGCAGATACTGGACTCGATCCAAGCATTGTATTGGTAAATTCAGGATTAGTGACTGAACTGTAATAGATAAGTTCATCAGCGTACAAACCCAAAGTATAGGACGTGCCAAGTGTCTGTCCGCTTAGTACGCCACTATCCCTGAGTTTTGCATAAATATCTGCCATTGCAGCGTTTGTGGTGTTCCGGTCTTCAAAAACACTATTCCCCGTTAACTGTGAATTGGGCGTATCTACATCAACAAAACTATCGCATCCGGTCAGGCAGGATAGAAAAATAATTAACAAAGTCGTTATCGATTTCATGTTTGTACTTTTAAGTTAAAAGGTTATTTGGATACCAGCAGAATACACTTTAAGTGGTGGCAAATACGATGAGTATGCCAGTTCTGGATCACCATTATTAAAGGAAGTAAAAGTCAAAAGGTTCTGCCCTTGAAAAAACAACTTGCAGCCTACATCTTTGGGAAGTTGCAAAGGAAGGTCGTACGTCAGAGAAATATTTTTCAGTCTGATATATGAAGCATCAATGATAGCAGCATCACTATCACTATATTGGTAATAGGCATTAACGACCTCTGCGTTTGTTCCCGTTGTATACGGTTGATTGGGTGATTGGTCGCCCGGCTGCTGCCAACTGTCGGAAACGCTGGAAAGCTGATTGATGAAATCACCCGGCACACCGGGTCTGTAACTAAAGTTTTTTTGTTTTACGAATTGAAATAGAAAATCAAGCTGAAGTTTTTTATAGGTCAGTTGGTTTTGTAACCCGCCAAAGTATTTTGGAGTAAGATCTGCCACCACATTACGGTCATCTGCATAGGTAATCTGGTTGTCACCGTTAACGTCCTCAAATTCATATACACCAGTTTGAGGATTCATACCTGTAAAATGGTACAGTCTAAAAATATTTATGGACTCACCAATTACATAACGATTTGCATATGTCGAACTTTCAAGCCTCGGAAATGCAATAAGCTTATTCTTGTTAGCAGAAAGATTGAGATTGGTTGTCCATGAAAAATCCGCGCCTTGAAAATTTACTGTCCGTAATGTAAATTCAAGTCCAGTGTTCTGGACTGTTGCATCCAGATTGGCTGTAAGTGAATTGAAACCGGTAGTCGCTGGCAATGGTACTCCCACTAATTGGTCGGAAGAACGGTTTTGGTACCAAGCGGCAGTCAAAAATATACGATCTTTTAAAAATCCTGTCTCAAGTGCAATCTCTAATTTATTGTTAGTTTCCCATCCGAAGGCAGGGTTGTAAAGCCTTGAAGGTTGTAACCCAACAGTACCCTGATATGTATTCCCCGATGAAGTATAGGTGTCTAAAAATTGGTAATCTCCTATTTGGTCGTTGCCAGTAGTTCCATAACTAGCGCGCAGTTTTCCAAAACTTAGTACAGTACTATCATTTAAAGGAGGTTCATTAGTAAATAACCATGCAGCTCCCACAGCGCCAAAGTAGGCGAACTGCTTGCCTGGTCCAAAACGACTTGACCCATCTCTTCTGCCAGTAATATTGATTATATATTTGCTGTTCCAGTTATAATTTATCCGTGCAAAAAGTGCTTGGTATTTGTAAACCGTTTCGTCGCTGCGCGATACTGTTCTTATTGATGCGGAGGCAAGATTATGGATGAGGTTGTTACTGGAAAAGTTGGCTCCAAACTGGAAAAGTCGGTCGGTACGCTGGCTTTGAAAAGTGCTTCCCACCAGTGCTGCCAGTTTTCCTTTTCTTATCGTTTTAGACCAGTTCAATTGCGGTTCTGTAATCCAAGATTGGCGAGATGTAGCATTAGTGTTCAGCGATGAATATTGGCTTCCAACTCCATAAGAAGGATCATACATCGTGGATGGTCTTGTGCGACTTTCGTTATTGGTAAGGTCAGTAAACCCGAAGTTGGTTTTAAATTGCAATTCCGGCAGGAAATTGTATGATAGCACGGCATTAGCATTTAAACTATTGATTCGCGAGAGAAATTCTGATTTCAAGTCCGCAAGAGGATTGGCCCAAGTACTGTTTTCCCAGTTAAGCTCCCCGTTTTCTGTATATAGTGCGGGAGCATTAGGTGCCAATAAACGTGATGTGGCGGTAAGATCAACACCCGGTTGATTGTTTTTTTGCGCATCATAACCGGCAGAAAACAACAATTTAAACTTCTGGTCATCACTTGTGTGGTTCATACTAAAATGGACAGATCCTTTACCGTATTCAAAATCACCAGGGACGACAGTACCTTCTTTTCTGTAATTGCCACTCAAAAGGTATTGTGTTGCACTATTACCGCCAGATACCGAAGCTTGGAAATTAGTAATTAAGGCTGTGCCTCCAATTAAAACTTTTTGCCAATCTGTGTATCTGTTTGAATCCCATGTACCATTGACATCATAGGCATAAGGAGGATATTCCGTATATCCGTCATTGACGAATGCCTTTCTGCGCATAGCTAGGTATTGTTCCGTGTTCATCAGGTCAAGCATTCGTGTTACTTTTCCAACTGCTGTTGATGCATTGGCTGTAAAAATAGTTTTGCCTGCTTTTCCTTTTTTGGTGGTAATTAACACGACGCCGTTAGCACCCCGAGAGCCGTAGATTGCTGTAGCATCTGCATCTTTAAGTACTTCCAGACTTTCTATTTCAGATGGGTTAATACTGTTTATTGGGTTTGTTAATGATGGTGTAGTACCCGAAGTTTGACTAAATCCAATGGTTTCTGATGAGAACGGTACTCCATCAATAATATACAACGGATCATTTCCATCTGCTCTTAAGCTGTTTATTCCCCTGATTTTTATCTGGAAATTACCCCCGGGAGATCCGCTTTCCTGCACAATTTCAACTCCAGCCATTCTCCCTTGTATAGTGGCGAGTATATTTGAAACTGGTTGTTTCTCTATATCTTTTGAGGTGATTTTTGCAATACTTCCAGTTCGTTCACTATTCTTTACGGAATAATAGCCCGCATTGATCTTGACCTCTTGTAGTTTGGTGGCACTTTCCTGTAGGCTGATGTTGATTGTTGTACGGCCCTGTATAGGAACCTGCTGCGTTCTGTATCCTATGTACGAAAAAATTAAAATGTCTTGTGGGGAGGCAGAAAGGGTGTAATGACCATTGTAATCTGTTACGGTAGCATTTGATTTTCCTTTTATCGAAATGCTCACTCCGGCTAAATGATTGCCACCATCAGTGACAGTTCCTTGAATTTGAAATTGTTGAGTATTGGTAAAATTATGCCGAAGATAATTGTTGGCTTGTATAGGGGAAAAAGACAGGATGCTACCCATTAAAAACAGGAAACAAAAAGCCTTTCCACTCCTGTAAAATGAAAAATTATTCATAATATTGGGTTGGTTTAGTAAAATGTTAGTTTTATTAGCTACGGTCCTCTAGGTAGTTTGGCGACGAGATAGAGGGCCTTTTTTTTGTTGCACCGCGAAGACGCTAAGGCGCAAAGGGTTTTGTTTTGTTTTTTTAATTCATAGGCATTTCATTTAAAGGTTTTTAAATAGGAAAGCATACTGCCGTTGCCTGTTGCAGCCAGACGGTGGCAGTGCCTTTCCCAACTAATTCATTATGAATAATGATAATGCGAAACTTAAAAAAGGAAACAGTGCTAAGAATTGAAGTTGAGTTTTAGCTAAAATATAGGCATAAAAAATGGCATGGAACTCAGCTTATTGCCCTTGAGGTACTGGTATACCATGCAACAATAAGTGAGCCCACGCCATGGGGCGTGAGCATCATACTTATCATCTAGTTGCAAAAATCACCAGTTTTCAAGAGCTAGATTCTAAGCGAATGCTTCAAATATTTTAATATGAAGAATCGCAAATATAAAAATTCAAAACAAATATAAGAAAAGTTTTTCGTATTCGGACAACTGTCCGATTAAATTTAATAGTTAGTCAGTTAATTTGTTGCTATGAGTGATTTAAATAGGAAAATATGTGAATATATAGCAAATGAATGGATTGGAGAAATTCAACCTAAAACGGAGTTTGCTTTAAATCATAATATTGACGAAAAAACCGCTCGAAGAATCTCTAATGATAAAGACTACACAATAACTCTTTATACTTTAAATAAAATTTGTGAGGCGAAAAATATAAAACTTTCAGAGTTTTTTAAATTGATAGATAGTTAAAGATAAATGACAAAAAATAAAATTTGATCTTAATCAAATACCACTATGAAAAAGATGCTTAATAGGCATCTTTTTTTACTTTATAACGTACTTGTCAATTCGGGATTAAAACTTGTCAATTTGGGAGTAAAAGTTGTCAATTCGGGAGTATTAGAATTTAGGGTAGCTTGTTACCAAAATAGCCATTTTATCTTTGAGAGATGGAATGGTATGAAATAACAGGGTTTGTTGTGTTGTATATTGTGGATTCGTCAGGGCGCAATATTGCAGGTATTAGTATTATTGAGGCTTAATCAAGTTTTTTATTAATTTCTCCAATTGCATCAAAATTTTGTAAATAAATAACCACTATAATGAAGTATATTTGCATTTTTTGAAATTAATTTATTCCAAAATACTTTATTAAAAAACATTTTCTGCAAAAAAATCATGAAAGTACATTTCACATTAGTAATTACTATTTTAACAGGCCTATCTTTAAAGGCACAGAACATCCCTGTAGGATCTATTGACATGATAGAGCAAAGAAGCAGAAATGAACAATTATTAGGCAATGGAAATCCTCTTATCTCCTATACTTTACGCCCACTAGCCTTAGATCTAATTGACACAACCCAAACAAATCCCAAAGGAAAAGTAAACATAAAAGTCCTTCCAATATCCCTAATACAACAATACAATACGTATGCGCCTTATGGTTGGAATGACGGTTCAATGATTCCTGCCAAAGGCTATCAATCAGTACTAAGCGCAGGTTTGTTTGTCGAGTATGGAATTTTGAGTGTGCAATTGAAACCAGAAAATGTATATGCTGCTAATCCAGATTTTGATATTTTTCCTTTAACTGAAACAAATCCTGTACGTCTAATAAACGCTCATCATTTAAACCATATTGATTTACCTGCACCTTATGGAGACCATCCTTACAGCAAATTAAACTGGGGTCAAAGTAACATTAAGCTCAACATCAATAAATTTTCTATTGGACTATCTACCGAAAACTTGTGGTGGGGACCCGGAACTAGAAATTCATTGGTCATGAGCAATAACGCAACAGGATTTTTACATTTTACTTTGAATACTAGACAGCCTGTAGAAACTTTTATAGGAAGTTTTGAAGGACAAATCATATCTGGTAAGTTAGAGGGATCTGGTTTGACAAGTCCAAAATCACAATTTATAATTGATGGTGTGGATTACGAATTACCTAAAAGCAGCGATTGGCGCTATATCAACGGCCTTTCCATAAACTATCATCCCAAGTGGATTCCTGGTTTATTTTTAGGTTTGAACCGTACCATTCAAGTATATCACGATGATTTAGGACATGGATTTTCTGATTTTATGCCAATATTTGCTCCTTTCCAGAAAAAAAAGCTAGATGGAGAAGATGCTAAAAATAGAGATCAACTGGCTTCTCTCTTTTTTAGATGGGCTATGAAAGAATCTAAATTTGAATTTTATGGAGAAAGTGGCTGGAATGATCATTCCCAAGATATAACAGATTTATTTCATTCCCCTGAACATTCCAGAGCTTATCTATTTGGTTTCAATAAACTTTTTATGCTTAACAAAGTCAAAAATAAATATTTAAAAGTTAATTTTGAGACTACCCATTTAGAACAAAGTGCAGATCGAATAGTTAGACCAGCTGGATCTTGGTATCGACACTCTTACATTTTACAGGGATATACAAATAAAGGAGAAGTTATTGGAGCAGGCATCGGTCCTGGAGGTAACTTACAAACTCTAGATTTTAGCCTATGGCAAAAAGACAAAGTGTGGGGATTCCAAGTAGAACGATATGCGCACAATATGGACTTCTTTTATGATGCCTATAAAGGCTATACTAACAAATGGGTTGATTTGATGTTTAATACATACGCATATCAAAAAATTGGCAATCTAGACATTCAAGCTAAATTAAATACATCAGTAAGCAACAACTACCAATATCAATATGAGAATAGAAAAATAAATATGCAATTTCAATTGTCATTGCAATATCGGTTGTGAAGTTTAGGGGGTTGAGAGTTAAAAGTTTAAAGTTGTTTGAATTGGTTCTCTCATGAGATACTTCTTTTATTAGGAGGGTAATATTGTATGGAATTTTAGTCACGGATCATACCGATTAAAATAGTTTAGACTGCCCCCTCAAAAAGTTAGTCACTATTTTGGGGCAGTCTAAAATTATCCAACGGATTTTTTTTATCGTGATGCCAGCCGCTCATACTGGGCACTCGCTCGGGGGGGCATTCCCTGCGGCTGGCACACAAACTCCAACTGTGTTTTTTTGATATGGTAACTATAAGGGCGGGGGCATTAGCTTATTACAGCTAATGAGTTTTACAAGGATTGTCGAGCAGCTTGTGGGGATTGTAACGGCAGATCGCTTTTGCTAGTGTGTATATCCATCAATGACGTTTCTCTGTCACTTCGAGCGCAATCAAGATACTTTGTCAGATCTCGACTGCGCTTGACTTGATAACTGAAAGCGTTATTTGTATTGCTTTTTTGTCAAAAAAGTAAACATAGGATAATATAAAAGAGCATCACCAAAAAGTCAGTATTTTGTAAAGAATTTTTTTGCTGATAATGAGTTGTTTGTCTTTTTGGTTTGTTAAAATCTTTTTTTGGTAGGTCAAAGTTTTTTTTGCTAAAATTGGATTCTTATTTTTAATACCTTTGGCCTCTAAATTTAGTTTAGGGTTAATGCTGAAAATGTTAAGATTCTGAATTATATTTTATAAATAGGTTTTTATAACCAACAATAGTTTAACAAATTGAATAAAGACATAAAAATTGCAGTAATAGGTTTGGGTTATGTCGGTTTGCCTTTGGCTCGATTGTTTGCTACCCAATTTTCTGTTGTAGGATTTGATATCAATGTATCAAGGGTTGAAGCATTGCAGTCTGGAACAGATAGTACCCTTGAAGTTGATGACGAAACTTTGCAAAAAGTGTTAGTTCAGAAAATTAGTGACCAAAAAGGGTTGTATTGTACTTCGCAAATTGACGACATAGCTGATTGTACTTATTATATTGTTACAGTTCCTACTCCGGTGGACAAAAATAATCGTCCAGATTTAACACCATTATACAAGTCCAGTGAAACTGTTGGTTCAGTTTTGAAAAAAGGAGATATCGTTATTTATGAGTCGACTGTTTATCCAGGTGTTACTGAAGAGGAATGTGTGCCCGTTCTAGAAAAAGTTTCGGGACTGAAATTTAATGTCGATTTTTTTGCGGGCTATTCTCCAGAACGAATCAATCCAGGTGATAAAGAACATACAGTAGAAAAAATTTTAAAAATAACTTCAGGATCTACACCTGAAATCGGGCAAAAAGTAAACAAATTGTACCAATCGGTTATTATAGCCGGAACTCATCTTGCTCCGTCCATAAAAGTAGCAGAAGCAGCCAAAGTAATTGAAAATTCTCAAAGAGATATTAATATTGCTTTTGTTAATGAATTAGCTAAAATCTTTAATCTTTTAGATATTGATACCACTGAGGTGCTTAAAGCAGCTGGTACCAAATGGAATTTTTTGCCTTTTAAGCCGGGTTTAGTTGGTGGGCACTGTATTGGAGTTGATCCCTATTATTTAGCTCAAAAAGCACAAGAAAAAGGGTATCATCCTGAAATAATTTTAGCAGGGCGTCGTTTGAATGATAGTATGGGCGAATATGTAGCTTCACAAGTAGTGAAGCTAATGATTAAAAAGGGAGTTACCATCAATGGAGCAAGTTTATTGATGTTAGGTGTTACTTTCAAAGAAAATTGTCCTGATGTTAGAAATACCAAAATCGTAGATGTGATAAAGGCACTAGAAGATTATGGAATTCAAGTGACTATTTTTGATCCTTGGGCAAATCCTGTGGAGGTTCACCATGAATATGGTATAACAATGGTGAATGAAAAACCAAATGCAACTTTTGATGCTGTAGTTTTGGGTGTAGCTCACACAGAATTTATAAACCTTGACATCAATTTATTAAGAAAAAAACGTAGTATATTGTACGATGTCAAAGGAGTTTTGGCTGATGGTGTGGATGGGAAATTGTAAAAAAGAGTTGTTGGTTTTCGGTTTTTGGGATACAGAAAAAAGAAAACAGTAAACAGCGAACAAAAAAGGGAGCAGATACTATAGAAAACTGGAAATAGAAAATATGAAAAAGATACTTATTACAGGAGGAGCGGGATTTATTGGCTCACATGTCGTAAGACGATTTGTGAAAAATTACCCAGATTACCAAATTTTTAATTTGGATGCCTTAACATATGCTGGGAATTTAGAAAATATCAAGGATATTGAAAAAGAATCAAATTATACTTTTGTAAAAGGAGATATTACCGATGAAAGCTTCATAAATGAGTTGTTTGAAGAACAACAGTTTGATGGAGTCATTCATTTAGCTGCCGAATCACATGTGGATCGCTCTATCGAAGATCCTTTGGCTTTTGTTAAGACCAATGTGATTGGAACGATGAATTTACTGAATGCAGCCAAAAAACAATGGTTAGAAAACTTTGAAGGGAAGCGTTTTTACCATGTGAGCACTGATGAAGTTTATGGTTCACTAGGCGCTGAGGGCTTATTTACCGAAACTACAGCTTATGATCCGAATTCACCATATTCGGCATCCAAAGCAAGTTCAGATCACTTTGTGAGAGCTTATGGAGAAACATACGGATTGCCTTATGTGATTACCAATTGTTCCAATAATTATGGCCCCAATCATTTTCCAGAAAAATTAATTCCGTTGTTTATTAATAATATCATCAATAATAAGCCTTTGCCAGTTTATGGAGATGGGAATTACACCAGAGATTGGCTGTTTGTAAAAGATCATGCAGTGGCTATCGATTTGGTTTTTCATGATGGTAATAATCATGAGACCTATAATATTGGAGGATTTAATGAATGGAAAAATATTGATTTGGTTAAAATCTTATGTCAAATCATGGATCGGAAGTTGGAAAGAGCTACAGGAGAATCTACTCAATTAATTACATATGTTAAAGACAGGCCTGGCCATGATTTGCGTTATGCTATTGATGCCTCGAAAATAAACACCCAATTGGGGTGGAAGCCATCTGTGACTTTTGAAGAAGGATTGGAAATTACTATTGATTGGTATTTGAATAACCAAGATTGGTTGAATAATGTGACTTCTGGCGCTTATGTTTCTTATTATGAGAAGCAGTATTCTTAATGAGTAGTGAATGGTGAGTAGTGAGTAGTGAGTAGTGAATGGTGAGTAGTGAGGCTAATGTTGCGGAGTGAATTTTTAGATTGAGCTCATATTGTTGTAACTATACCTAATCGGAAAAAGAAAAAATATGAACTGGTACGTAGTTTATACTAAACCCAAATGGGAAAAGAAAGTTGCGGAACGGTTAACTGAAGTTGGGATTACAGCCTATTGTCCTTTGATAACCAAAGTCAGTCAATGGTCAGATCGTAAAAAGAAAATTCAGGTGCCATTGTTTAATTCCTATGTTTTTGTTCAAATCAGTGAAAAGGAAAGGAATTTGATTTTTGAAGTTCCAGGAGCTATACGGTACTTATTTTGGCTAGGAAAACCTGCGGTTGTAAAAGAGAATGAAATTGAAGCTATCCAAAATTGGTTGATTATGCCGGATACATTTGAGGTAATGGTGGATAAATGGCAAAAAGGAGATAAAATAGTGTTAGAATCGGGACCATTTGTAGAGCAATCAGCTATAGTGATGGAGATTAAACACAATCATTATGTACTCGTTTTAGAGTCTTTAGGATGTATTCTTAAAGTCAAAAATAAAACAAAATGATTTTTTTTATGAATAAACAGATAAAAATTAAATTTTTCAAGTTTAATTAATTGGTAATCAATCTGTTTTATTGGTTTTGTGTTGATCTTAGGTTTTTGTATAAATACGACCAAACAGTGCCTTAAAAAGAAAGTAAAATCATTTTTTTTAATTTAAATTTGCAAACTCTTAACATTTAGTGAACCAAAATGGGACTCACTAAAGCGAAGCTTTGTATACTTGTTAACTTTTTATAAGATAAAAGAGTAAAATTCTTAGTTTTAATTCAAATCAAAAATAGAAGTATTCCATTAAAATCAAATATAACTTATCGTATGAGAAAAATAATTACAATAATTATCCTTTTTGTTGCCCTTTTTCAGAGTTTTTCTTTGATGGCTCAAGATATTTTAAAAGGGAATGATTTAAGTACCGTAAGAGTTGATTATTTATCAGACGGAGATATTGCCAAAATTAAAGCACAGTTAGAAAGTAATAAAATGACCATAGACCAAGCGGAGTCTATGGCGTTGTCTAAAGGTATGAATGCTACAGAATTTACTAAATTAAAAAATCGTTTGGCACTTCTTGAAACAGCTAAAGTTACAGTAGATAAAAAAACAACTTTGGATGGTGATCAGGATGATATTCGGAAGCAAGAAAAAATTGAAAACAATAAAGTTAAAGACAGTTTGAATTCGCTTGTTTTTGGTTCTGAATTGTTTGACAACCCCACTTTAAATTTTCAACCCAATTTGAAATTGGCAACCCCTGTTAATTATGTTTTGGGACCTGGTGATGAACTGCAAATCAGTGTGAGTGGAGTTCAGGAGTTTAGTGATAATGTTCCTGTTTCTGTTGAAGGGAAAATCAATATTCAATATGTAGGCCAGATTTCGGTGTCAGGAATGACCATCGAAGCGGCTACCCAAAAAATAAAAGGGGCTATCTCCCGGGTGTATAGCACAGTTCGTTCCGGGCAATCGCAAGTTGGAGTTAGTTTAAGCCGTATCCGCACCATTAAGGTAACCATCATAGGGAGCAGGCAACCTGGTAATTACTCTATATCTTCGTTGGCAACAGTTTATAATGCTCTTTTCATGGGGGGTGGACCCAGTAAAAATGGCAGTTATAGAAATATTGAGCTAATTCGAAATAATAAAGTTTATAAAAATATAGATATTTATCATTTTTTGGTTAGCGGTGATCAATCCGACAATGTGGGATTAAAAGACAATGATGTCATCCGTATTCCGGCATACACGAATAGGGTTACTGTTGATGGACAGGTAAAACGCCCTGGTATTTTTGAGATAAAAAAAGGCGAGAAGTTTTCCGATTTATTGAATTTTGCATCTGGATTTAATGAATTTGCGTATACGGCATCGGTAAATGTTTTACAAAAAACAGGAAAAGAATTTAAGGTTGCCGATATACAAGCAGTACAATATGGCAGCTATATCCCTTTGAATGGCGATGTGTTTCGTGTTTCTAAAATTTTAAATCGATTTGAAAACCGAATCATTATTAATGGAGCAGTGTTCAGACCGGATACTTATTCATTCTATACAGGGATGCGTGTTTCGGATTTGATTAGACAAGCCGAAGGATTAAAAGAAGATGCCTATCTTAAAAGAGCCAGAATCATTCGATTAAAAGAAGATTTAACAACCGAGATTGTCAATGTTGATTTGGCTAAAGCCATGTCGGATGATTTTGATGCAGATTTAGGCTTAAAGAAAGAAGATGTAATGACTGTGTACTCCGTCTTGGATTTCAAGGAAGAATACAAAGTAACGATTGAAGGTGAAGTAAAGAAACCCAATGTCTATGATTATCAGGACAATTTAACCTTAAATGATTTAATTATTGCAGCGGGAGGCTTAACGGGTTCTGCTTCCAAGCGTGTTGAAATTGCCAGAATGATTAAATCCGAAAACATTGACGATACCAATCCTAATAAAGTAGAATTGTTTAATATTGAAATCACTCCTGATTCGAATGAACAATTAACCAATTTTGAGTTGAAACCTTTTGATGTGGTCAATATCAGAAGGATGGCAGTTATCGAAAAACCTGAAATGGTTGTAATATCAGGATCGGTTGTCTATCCTGGGAAGTATGTTTTGGCTAATAAAAAAGAAAAAATATACGATGTTATCCAAAGAGCGGGAGGATTAACATCAATGGCTAGTTTGAATGGGGTAAAAATAAAAAGACCCATAAAAAGAGATCAAATAGAAGATTTGGAAAATGTAGATCTGAATTTGGGTAAAAAGGACAGCATCCAAAATAAATTGGAAAAAAAATTAAAAATAGATGTGAAATATTCAACCATCCCAGTAGATTGGATTGAGGTGAGTAAGAATAAAAATGGGAATGCAAATGTAACTTTATTACCGGGGGACGAAATTGAAATTTCTGCTTATAATGAAACGGTTAAAGTAGCAGGGAATGTGTTACTTACTTCGGAGATTCCGTATGTTAAAGGAAAAGGATTTAATTATTATTTTGGTGCTGTTGGTGGTTTGGATGCCAAAGGTTGGAGGAAAAATGCCTATATTATCTATCCCAACGGTCAAGCTGCAGTATCGCATAACGTTTTACTTTTCTTTAGATCTACCCCAAAAGTTGTACCTGGTTCACAAATAATTGTTCCCGAAAAACCAGAAACGCAAAAGATGAATGCAGCACAATGGGTGAGTATTGCTTCGGTATTAGTGAGTATGGGGGTGCTGTTGGTAACAGCCATAAAACCTTAAATAGAGTTACAGTTATAGGCTTTCTGTTATGTGTTTAATTTAAGTATAATGATAGAATAGTTTTGAAATGGTGTTGTCATTTTAGCATAAAAGTATATAAAATACAACAAATGGCATAGTTAAAATAGATAACTAATTTCTTGATATAATTTTATAAAATCACTAGAAGTGATAAAATTAATTACAACGAATATAATGAATGAACAAATATCTAATGATGAAATTTCTTTAAAAGAATTGCTGGAAAAAGTTAAAGAATGGTCGGCTTATTTGCTAACGCAATGGAAAATAATCTTCTTGGCAGGGATTGTGGGATCCGCTTTGGGGCTAAGTTATTCTTTTATAAAAAAACCAGTTTATAAAGCAACATTAACATTTGCTTTAGAAGATGAAAAATCGGGTGGAGGATTAGGTGGTGCCCTTGGATTGGCAAGTTCTTTTGGTATTGACCTTGGAGGAGGAGGAGGTAGTATATTTGCGGGATCTAATTTGGCTGAGTTGTTTAAGTCTCGAACGATGGTCGAAAAGACTTTGATGACACCTGTTAAAGTAAATGGAAAAGTAATTTCTTTGGCCGAAATGTATATTCAAAATAATGAATGGCGTGATGATTGGAATGACGATCCTAAATTTAAGAGTATACAATTTTTGCCCAACACTAAACGCAAGTATTTCACGAGAGTACACGATAGTATTTTGGGTGAAATCTATAAAGATTTGTCTAAAAAATCTTTATCTGTAGATCAAAAAGACAAAGATATTGCGATTATTTCAATTGATGTCGCTTCGACAGATGAATTGTTTTCAATTTATTTTTGTGAATCTTTAGCTAGACAAGTCGGAATGTTTTATGTGGAGACCAAGAGTAAGAAAGCTCGTTTGAATATGCAGATATTGAATCGACAAACTGATTCTATACGCGCGGAGCTGAATAGTGCTATTACAGGTGTTGCTGTAGCTACAGATAATACTTTTATGCTGAATCCTGCGCTCAATATACGCCGTGCTCCATCTGCCCGTAGACAAGTTGATGTGCAAGCCAATACTGCTATATTAACAGAGTTGGTTAAACAAACCGAATTGGCTAAAGTTACCCTACGAAAAGAAACTCCATTGATACAAGTGATCGACAGACCTATTTTACCATTGCCTAAAGAATTATTTGGTAAAGCGAAAGGAATAATGTTGGGTGGTTGTTTAGCAGGTTTTTTAATGGTATTGTGGTTGGTTGTGAGGAGGTTTTTGAGAGAGCTTTAGCATTGATATTATTTAAATTGTTTAATGTTTAATATTGCTTAAAGTTTTCCGTGGAAGAAAACGGATGAGATATAATTAAATAAAAATGAAAATAGGAATTACTTTCAGTGCTTTTGATCTTTTTCATGCCGGACATGTGAAAATGCTAGAAGAAGCGAAACGGCATTGTGATTATTTAGTTGTAGGTTTGCAAACCGACCCTACCCTTGACCGCCCCGAGAAAAATCAACCCACACAAACTGTGGTGGAACGTTATATTCAATTGAGGGGTTGCAAGTTTGTTGACGAGATTGTACCTTATGCAACCGAGCAGGATTTAGAAGACATATTGCGTTCTTTTAAAATTGATGTGAGAATTGTGGGTGATGAATATCGGGAACAAGATTTTACAGGGAGAACATATTGTGAGGCTAAAGGAATTGAATTGTATTTTAATACACGAGATCATCGGTTTTCAAGTTCAGGTTTGAGGAGAGAAGTGCATCAGAAGGAGATGAATAAAAATAAAGTTTAAAGATTACAATATTTTGTAGAACATGAAAATACTTATTACAGGAGGAGCTGGATTTATTGGTTCCAATTTATCAGAATACTTTTTAAATAAGGGATATAAAGTGGTTTGCTTGGATAATTTTTCCACTGGGCATAGACATAATATATCATCCTTTTTGGAAAATTATAACTTTACTTTAATTGAAGGTGATATTCGTAATTTATCGGATTGCCAAAAAGCGGTAGATGGAGTTGATTACGTTTTGCATCAAGCGGCATTAGGTTCTGTGCCAAGATCTATCAACGATCCTATTACAACTAATGATGTAAATGTTTCAGGATTTTTAAATATGCTTGTAGCATCCAGAGATGCAAAGATAAAGCGATTTGTTTATGCAGCCAGTTCATCTACTTATGGTGATTCCCAAGGCCTTCCAAAAGTTGAGGATGTGATAGGTAAGCCTCTTTCTCCTTATGCTATAACAAAGTATGTTAATGAGCTTTATGCTGAAATATTCAGTAAAACTTATGGTCTTGAAACTATAGGTTTAAGATATTTTAATGTTTTTGGAAGGAAACAGGATCCTAATGGAGCCTATGCTGCGGTAATCCCGAAGTTTGTTCTGCAATTTATGATGTATGATAGTCCTGTTATAAACGGAGATGGGAATTATTCAAGAGATTTTACTTACATTGATAATGTAATTCAAATGAATGAACTTGCTATGACTACACAAAATCCCGAAGCAGTTAACACCGTTTACAACACTGCATTTGGTGATCGCACAACACTTACCCAGTTAGTAGGTTTATTGCAGGAGAATTTAACAGAGTTTGACCCTAAAATAAAAGATGTAAAAGTAATTCACGGACCGAATAGGATGGGAGATATCCCTCATTCATTAGCTAGTATTGATAAAGCAAAAAGATTATTAAATTATAATCCTCAATTTTCAATACAACAAGGTTTAAAAGAGGCCGTAGCTTGGTACTTTAAAAATTTAAAATAATTATTTAACAGACTTTATTACTTCTTTAGAGGTAAAAAGGATAATATATAAAAGATGAAAAAAATAGCTATTATTGGCTTAGGTTATGTTGGACTTCCTTTGGCGAGATTATTTGCTACTAAATACCCTGTTCTTGGATTTGATATTAATAAAAAAAGAATAGATGAATTAAATACGGGTTATGATGCTACTCTTGAGGTAGAATCAATAATATTGAAAAGTGTATTGTTAGATGATTTTTCTAATAATAATGGGTTGTTCTGTTCTAATGATCTAGAAAAATTGGCTTCATGTAATATTTTCATCATAACAGTTCCTACTCCGGTTGATAAAAATAACAGGCCGGATTTAACACCTTTGTATAAAGCTAGTGAAACAGTAGGGAAGGTGTTAAAAAAAGGTGATATAGTTATTTATGAGTCAACAGTATATCCAGGTGTTACTGAAGAGGAATGTGTGCCCGTATTAGAAAAAGTGTCGGGATTAAAATTCAATATTGATTTTTATGCAGGCTATTCCCCTGAACGTATAAATCCAGGTGATAAGGAACATACGGTTGAAAAAATACTTAAAGTTACCTCTGGTTCAACACCCAAAATTGGAATAGAAGTAGATAATTTATATAAAAGTGTCATTACAGCCGGAACGCATTTAGCACCAACTATTAAAGTTGCTGAAGCAGCTAAAGTGATTGAAAATTCACAACGTGATATTAATATTGCTTTTGTAAACGAATTAGCAAAAATATTTAATTTAATGAATATTGATACCCATGCCGTTTTGGAAGCAGCAGGTACAAAGTGGAATTTCTTACCTTTTAAGCCAGGTTTAGTAGGTGGGCATTGTATAGGTGTGGATCCCTATTATTTAGCTCAAAAAGCACAAGAATTTGGATATCATCCTGAAATTATTTTGTCAGGACGTCGTTTAAATGACTCGATGGGTGAATATGTAGCTTCACAAGTAGTAAAGCTCATGATTAAAAAGGGAGTTGCCGTAAATGGGGCAAACCTTTTAATGTTGGGAATTACGTTTAAAGAAAATTGCCCAGATGTTAGAAATACTAAAATTGTTGATGTAGTAAGCGCATTAAAAGATTACGGCATTCATATTACTATTTACGACCCATGTGCTAATCCTGATGAGGTTTATCATGAATATAAACTTACAACAAAAGATAATTTACCAAATGAAAAATTTGATGCAATTGTTTTAGGCGTTGCACATAAGGAATTTTTGGATATAGATTTTAAACAATTAATGAATAATAAAGCAATTTTATATGATGTTAAAGGAATACTATCTGCTGAAAATGTTGATGGGAGGCTATAAAATTTATATAAAATAATTAAATTCTAAGTTTAAATTTGTGATTGAAAATAACAAAAGAATAGCTAAAAATTCTGCTTATTTATACATTAGGATGCTTTTTGCACTTGTGGTTAATCTTTATACCTCAAGGGTAGTACTCCAAGTGATGGGAGTTGAAGATTATGGTATCTATAGTATTATTGGTGGGGTAGTGTCTATGTTTGGTTTTTTTAACAGTGCTATGACTAATGCATCTCAAAGATTTTTTTCTTTTGAGCTTGGCAGAAAAGATTTTGATAAATTAAAAAGAACTTTTAGTGCAAGTTTATCTATTCATCTTTTTATCGCATTAATTATTTTGTTTTTTTCGGAAACAATAGGATTATGGTTTGTGAATAATAAATTAAATTTTCCTATTGACAGAGCTGTTGCCGTAAATGTATTGTATCAACTTACAATTGTAACTTTTTTGATTGGCATAGTCCAAGTTCCATACAGATCGAGTTTAATTGCTAATGAAAAATTTAATGTATTTGCAATATTAAGTATACTCGAAATATTCTTTAAATTGTTTGCAGTAATTGGTTTGATATATATATCAGTTGATAAAATTATTGCTTATGGAGTTCTATTGGCTCTGGTGGCTTTAATAATGCTTTTTTTAAATTATTATTATTGTCGTAAGAAATTTAATGAGTGTCAATTTAATTTTTTGTATGATAAAGAACTTTATGGTAATATTTTAGGATATACTTCATGGAGTTTAATTGGTAATTTTGCATCAGTTGCTTATAATGAAGGAGTAAATATCTTATTGAATGTGTTTTTTGGACCAATTGTAAATGCGGCTAGAGGAATTGCTTTTCAGGTTCAAGGAGCTGTTAATTCATTTATATTGAACGCCCAAATGGCTATAAATCCTCAGATTATTAAATCCTATGCTGAGGATAATAAGAAATACATGTTTAGCCTTATTTTGATGTCATCGAAATATAGTTGTTTTTTGTTGCTTATCATTAGTATGCCGATTTTCTTAAATACCGATTATATTTTGCATCTGTGGTTAGGTCAAGTACCAGAATACAGCGCAATTTTTGTTAAGTTAATTCTAATTAATATTATTATAGATGGCATATCGAATCCTTTAATGATTGCAGCTCAAGCAAATGGAGATATTAAAAGATATCAAATAATTGTAGGTTCAACAGTACTATTAAACCTTCCTATTTCATATGTATTATTAAAGTTTGGTTTTCCACCTGAAACAACAATTTACGTAAGCATCATTATTTCAATAATTTCATTGTTTTTACGTTTATTAGAAATTAATCGGATGATTGGGATTTCAATAATTATTTTTGTAAATAAAGTTATTTTTAAAATTATTTATGTACTGTTAATATGCATTTTTTTCGAAATTATATTAGGTCATTTTGTAATTATAAAATCTGCTTTTATTTCAAAATTTATCATGACCTCAAGTACTTATTTTATTATGATAGTGGCCATTTATATTGTAGGATTAGAAAAAACAGAGAGGGAGTTTATTAATAATAAAATAAAGAGTAAATAATTATTAAGATGCAAAAAGTTTTCATCAAAGCATATTTAAAACAGAATCTAGGAGATGATTTATTTATAAAAATGCTTCTAGATCGGTATCCAGAAACTTTGTTTTGTGTTAGTGCGTCGAAACATTATAAAGATGTTATTTTCAAAAAATATTCTAATTTAGATGTTGTAGTACCTAATGAAAGTAATTTATTGGATAAAGCAAAAGGTTTTGTTTTGAGGAAGATGTCTAAGAGTTTATATAAAAAACATCTTAGGAATATAGCCTTAAGGGAGATTAAGTCTGTAAAGTCTGAAGTAGATTTATTTGTTTCAATTGGGGGATCAATATTTATGCAACCGAAATTGTTGCCGGCTTATTATGATATTGAATATTACAATTGTATTAATTCATTTTTTTTAGAGAAACCGAAACTATATCTAGGATGTAATTTTGGACCGTATTCGGATTCTTCTTATAAAGAAAAATATGAAAAAATTTTTTCTAAAGCTTATGACGTTTGTTTTAGAGAAGAAAATTCGTATAAGGAGTTTAAAAATATCGATTCAGTGAGATTCGCGCCAGATATTGTTTTTGGACTAAAGTTTTCAACTGAAGAAAAAATCAAAAAATCAATTGGATTTTCTATTATTCCTCCGTCAAAGCAAACGGATAAAAATCCTATTGTAGATTATGCTAAAGATTATGCAAATCTAATAAATAAGTTTATTCAAGATGATTATAGTATAAAATTGTTTTCTTTTTGTAAACATGAAGGAGACGAAAATATTATAAATGAAATCGAACATTTATTGCAACCAAAAGAAAATAGTATTAAAAAAGTCTTTTATGATGGAAATATTGATTTTTTCTTAAAAGAGTATTCTAGTGTTGAAACTATGTTCTGTGGAAGATTCCATGCGATGATTATAAGTTTAATTTTGAAGCAAAATATAATACCAGTTATTTACAGTAAAAAAATGTTAAATGTTTTGACAGATATAAATTATAAAGGAATATGTGTTGAAATTGACAAAATAAAAGAAGTTGATTACAATAAATTATTTAGTGAACTTTGCCAGGAATCTGTAAACGTTGATGAAGTTAAGATTAATGCTGAAAAGCATTTTAAGAAATTGGATATGTTAATTAAATACGATTGATTTGAAACTAAGTATAATAATTGCACTTTATAATACTGAAAAATATATTGAAAAATGTATCAGAAGTGTCACTAGTCAAAATCTTGGGCAAGAAGACTACGAAATTATTGTTATCAATGACGGTTCTACTGATCGAAGTCAGGAAATAGTTGAGAAATTAATGTTAGAGTTCTCTACTATAAAATTGATTAACAAAGAAAACGGCGGACAAAGTTCAGCTCGTAATTTAGGTTTTAAAAAAGCAAAAGGAGATTATATATTTTGTTTGGATTCTGATGATGCCATAAAGGCTGATTGTTTATCTCTTGTTTTAGAAAAGGCATACATCAATAATTTAGATATGATTAGCTTTTTTTATGAAACTATTTCTGAAGAAGGGTTTGTTTTACCATCAAAAAGAGATAATTACAAAGAAGGACAGGTAATGAGCGGTGCAGCGTTTATGAATGAATTTGTGATTTCGGGAACAATGTGGCGCTATTTTTTCAAGAGAACAATATTTTTTGAGCATAACCTGTCTCTTATAGAAGGCATTTTCCACGAAGATGAGGAATTTATTGTGCAGGCCTTATCTTATTCAAACAGGGTACAGTACTTTAATTATAAGTTTTATATTTACTTGCAAAGAGAAAACTCGACCGTGAACAATAAATCAATCGAACATCGATTAAAGCTTTTGCGAGATATTATCACAGTAGTTGAAAGTTTAAATAAAAGATTGTTAAATCTAGACAAAGAAAAAGATAGTTTACTTTATAATGGAGTTGCTAGAAAAAAGGAACAGTTACTTGTTTCAGTTTGTTTGCGATTAATAAAAGAAAATTATTCAATTGAAGAAATTCAAGGAATTATAKATTTGATGAAAAGTAAATCTTTATATCCTGTTGTAGTAACTCATTCTGCTTTTAAATTCAAAATTATTTCTAAATTTTTGAATATCAAAGAATTTTTGTTTTGTATGTCAAAATTCATATAAAACATGGAAGAATTAGCCTATATTGGTTATTATTATCGGTTTCTACTAGTTTTTTTACTTTTAGTAAATTTTTTTACTTTTTTTACTTACTTAAAAGAGGGAAATAAAAATTATTTTTTTCTTTATCTTTTATCTATTCTGATTATTGTTTTTACGATTCTATATGTTGGAGGAAGATCAGAAGATATTGGGGTTGATACTTCAGCTTATTTATATGCGTATAATATTTTTGCCAGTAAAACTAATTTTGAAGTAAGAAAGGATGTTTTCTATGACTTATTGTCCTATTTTTTTTCAAGATTTTCTAGTTTTAATGGACTTCTAACTTTTTGTGCTTCTTTATATATAGGAGTTGCTACTATTGCATTTTATAACATTTTTAGAAAATATGGTGTTTATGCGTTGACGATCTTTTTGATTTCTCCTAATTTTTTTCAATTTGGAATTAATGTAATGAGAAATGGTTTGGCAGCTTCAATTTTTTTATTTGGATTGTCGTTATATTATTTGAATCCAGAAAAAAAGATTAGATATTATGGAATACTTTTTTTGTCTATTCTATTTCATGCTTCAATGGCGGTTCCTTTTTTAGTTTTCTTCATTACTAAGAATTTTAAGAATACCAGATTTCTTATTGCAGTATGGTTATTAGTAATGGTGATAAGTATTTTAAATGTTCCATTTATCAATGTGTTATTAAAGGCTTTTAGCACGTTTGGAGATTCAAGAGCAGAGAATTATGCTGTTCAAACTGAAGAGGTAAGTACTCTAACACTTTGGGTGAACTTCCTTTTTTTTAAAGCAATACCAGTTTATACCAGCATATATTTTTATCAAATTAGAAAATTTAGAGATCCTTTTTTTGTAAGAATATTAAATATCTATTTAATATTAAGTTCGCTATATGTATTAGCTATAAAATTAGAGTTTGCAATAAGGTTTGCTTATTTATCTGAATTTTTGACTCCTATTTTATTATTATACCCCTTTGTATATGATAAAGAGTTTAAAATGCGCTTTAAATTTTTAAAACTTTCTGTTTTCTTTTTATTAATTTTTTTGATTAAATCAGTTAAAGTTTTCTTTCCTTCTTAAAATAATTCAAATGATTTCAGTAATAATTCCTTTGTACAATAAAGAAAAATACATAGTTGATACTATTAAAAATGTTTTAAATCAAACATTTCAAAGTTTCGAAATTATTGTAGTTGATGATGGTTCTACAGATGAAGGGGTGTATAAAGTTAAACAAATCGAAGATTTTCGGGTGAAAGTAATTTCTAAAGATAATGGAGGGGTTTCATCAGCAAGAAACAAAGGGGTTGAAGAAGCTAAATTTGATTATATAGCATTCTTAGATGCGGATGATGAATGGGAGAATAATCATTTAGAAAATATTTTAAGTTTAATAGATAAATATAACGATGTTGCTGATGTTTTTGTAACTAACTTTTTTGCAAAGTATTCTGACAGTAAAAAGAAAGTTAATCGAATTGATTTAACGACAGGCATTATTGAAAATTATTTTCAAAAAATACTTAATAAACCTGTAATTCATACTTCATCAGTTGCAATTAGAAAAACAGCTTTTTATGAAGTTGGACAGTTTAATGCTGTTTTATCAAGAGGTGAAGATATTGATTTATGGATTCGATTGGCTAAAAAATATAATATTGCTTATAGTGATGTTGCAACTTCAAATTATTTGCAGGATGCTAATAATAATAGTTCAAGTAAGGTTTTTCATCCTTCAAAATCAATAGTCTATTATTTAGATTTTATTTCAAGCATCTCTTATTATGAAAGACAATTTTATAAAAAAATAATCATAAGAAAATTTTTTAGTTATTTAATTAAAGATAAAAATCCTAAGTATGCTTGGTTATTATTAAAAAAATATAAATTTAATTTAATATGAAAGAAAAAATCTATAAAAATGCGCCACATTTTTTTCAGCAATTTTTAATAACCTTGTTTAATTTTAAAGCATATAGAGTTAGGTATGGGGGTAGTTATAAAATGTTTAGGAATCATTTTGCTAAAAACAGAAAATTAACGTTTAATGAGCTTAAAGAAATACAAGCAAAACGATATTCAATTTTTATTAATAATATAATTCTTCAATCTGAGTTTTATAAAAAATTGTACGAAAACATTAGTCAAGTTGACGAGATTAATAATATAAAGAGTTTGCCAATTGTTTCAAAAGAAATACTCAGGGAAAATATTAATAATGTTATTATTAAGACAAATGAAAAATTGGAAGTTTCGAAAACAGGAGGGACAACAGGCAAATCATTAGAAGTTAAGTTTAGTCGGACTAATATGCAGGAGAGATTTGCGATGTTAGATGATTTTCGATTAAGATTTGGTTATGAGTTAGGAAAAAAAACTGCTTGGTTTTCTGGAAAAAATTTATTAACCAATACTGATGTCCAAAAAAACAGATTTTGGAAAACAGATTTATACCATAAGGTAAGGTATTATTCAACTTTTCATATAAAAGACGATTATTTAAAATATTATGTTGAGAACTTAATTGATTTTCAACCTGAGTATATGGTTGGTTTTCCCTCATCGATTTTGGAAATCGCAAAATATGGAATTAAGCATAATTACGATTTTCCTAAGGATACGATTAAGGCTATTTTTCCTACAGCAGAAACGATTACAGCTGATCTTAGGGAAATAATTGAATCTTTTTTTAAAACTAAAATGTATAATCAGTATGCATCATCTGAAGGAGCTCCTTTTATTATAGAATGCGAAAAAGGCAATTTGCATTTAGAATTGCAAAGCGGTGTTTTTGAAGTTCTGGATGATAAAGGTAATGAGGCTGAATCAGGAAGACTTATTATTACGTCATTTACCACGGAAGCAACACCACTTGTTCGTTATGATATTGGTGATTCAGTTGTTTTGGAAGATAAAAATGTAAGATGTAATTGTGGGAATAATAATCCTTTAGTAAAAGAAATTTCAGGAAGAATAGATGATTATGTTTATTCTCCAGAAAACGGCAAAATAAATTTAGGTAATGTTTCGAATACCTTAAAAGATACAAAAGGTATCATAAGATTTCAAGTAATTCAAGATGAGCTTGACATGCTGTTAATTAGTATTGTAATTGATGATAACCTTTATGATTCTATAATTGAATCAAAATTTTTACAGAATTGGAGAGATCGTGTTGGTGACAAAATGATTATAAATCTTCAAAGGGTAGAAGAAATTCCTGTTGAAAAAAGTGGAAAATACAGAATTGTGAAAAATAATATAAAACATTTAATCAAATGAAAATCGTAATACAGCTCATATTATTGTTCTTTGTTATTTCGACAAACTCATGTGGGCAAACTAAAAATAATTTGGTATACAAAAAATTACCAGTAGAATATAAAAGCAGAGCGTACCAATGTTACGACGTTCCGGTTGAAATCAGGAATAAAGCTTTTGAAATTGTTAAAGAATTGCCTCAAGAATATGTAAAAGATGGTTCTGTTGACTACACATCTTATATTCAGAATGCTATTAATAGTAATAATGTTGTTGTTTTTCCAAATTTTCCTGTTCTGGTTACAGGTATTTATCTAAAATCGAATTCAACTGTAATTTTTCAAAAAGAATCAAAATTAATTCTAAAGCCCACAGATAAAGAAAGGTATCAAGTTATAGGGTTACATGGAATTGAAAATGTTAAAGTTTATAATCCTATTATAGAGGGTGATAGGTTGGGCCATTTAGGAACAACCGGTGAATGGGGGTTTGGAATTGATATTAGAGGGTCTAGAAATATAGTAATTTATAATCCAAATGTAAAAAATTGCTGGGGTGATGGCATAGTAGTTAGTAAATCAAAAAAGGGAACTAAGGATTCAGTTAAGCTGCTCAATACTGAGAATGTTGAAATTTATAATGCTTATCTTGATTATAATAGGCGTAATGGCATATCTATTATAGGAGTTAAAGGCTTAAAACTTGTGAATCCCACAATTTTAAATTCTATGGGAACGTTGCCTCAAACTGCCATATGTTTAGAGCCAGATAATAATTTATACGAATTGACGGATATTAGTATAATTAACCCTTTTACATTTAATAATAATGATGGTATTTTAATTGTTTATACTAATTTTTTAGGGAAGATAAACAAAAAATCAAATATCTACATTGAAAATCATGTAGATTATAGTTCTATAATTGCATTTAATGTTGCTGGATTTAAAGAAAAATATTCCTCGGAAACAAAACCTCTGGAAGGTTTGTTGAAAATTAATAAGGCAAAATGGATTAATAACGATTATGGTATTATAAGAAGTAAAACAAATGGATTTTCTCAAAAAATTGAAATGACAAATATTAGCATTATCGACAAGAACAATAATGTTATTTTATTGAAAGACAGTCCACTTTTACAAAAGAACATAAAGGATAAAAGTAATCTTAAATTATTTTAAAAATTAAAAAGGTAATTAATAAACTAGTTAAAAAATTAAAAATAGTTTTCAAATTTAAATTTGCATGAAAACACTTCTAATGGTTGCCAATGTAGATTGGTTTTTTATTTCCCACAGGCTATGTATAGCTCAAGAAGCTGCAAAGCAGGGCTGGAGGGTTTTTGTAGCAGCGGAGGATTCAGGGAGAGGAAAAGAAATTGAAGTTGATGGAATAACTTTTATTGACTTCAGATTTTCGCGATCAGGAACAAATCCTGCAAACGAACTAAAAACCTTATTAGCATTCAGAACACTTTATAGGCAAATTTCGCCAGATGTTGTACATCACATTACTTTAAAGCCAGTTATATACGGATCAGTTATCGCTAAATTATTAAATATTAAAGGTGTTGTAAATGCGATTAGTGGTCTTGGATATAACTTTACAGGAGACAGACAAAGTTCAGTTCAAAAAATAATGCTGAAATTGATGAAGTATGGATTTAACACAAAAAAATTAAGTATTATTTTTCAAAATAAAGATGATGAAGCTGAACTTAGAAGGTTAGGTGTTATTAGTCCAGATAATTTAATTATTAGAATAAAAGGATCAGGAACAGATCTTGAAAAATTCGCACATTCAGAAATGCCTTCTTTTGAGCGAATAAAAATTCTATTGCCTATAAGAATGTTATGGGATAAAGGAGTAAAAGAATTAAAAGAGGCTTCTGATATTCTTAAAGAGAATTATAAAGACAAAGTGCAATTTATTTTATCGGGTCTTGCAGACGAAGAAAATAAAGCAGGGGTATGTGCGTCTTATTTAAATGAATGGCAGAATGGCAAATATGTTATTTGGATTGGATATCAAAAAAACATGGTTGAAGTTTATAATAATTCACATATTGTAGTTTTGCCATCTTACAGAGAAGGAATGCCCAAAACTTTAATAGAAGCCTGCGCAATCGGTAGAGCAATTGTAACAACGGATGCTATAGGATGTCGAGAATGTGTAGATGAAGGAATTAATGGTTTTAAAGTTCCAGTATATTCAATAAATGAACTGGCACTTGCATTGGAAAGATTAATTTTGGATCATGATCTTATAAAAAAGATGGGGCAAAATTCAAGAATAAAAGCAGAAAAAGAATTTGATGTAAATAATGTAATTGCTAAGCATTTGGAGTTGTATAATGATTTGTATTTTAGTTAATTATGAATATTTGTTTAACCGGAGCTTCAGGTTTTGTAGGACAAAATCTATCTCATCATTTATCAAACTTTTCTTTTGAAATAAATTCTATTTCACTAAGAAATTCAGATTGGAAAGATAATTTTAGAGGAGATGCAATTATTCATTTGGCAGGAAAAGCTCATGATACTAAAAATACAAGTGAGGCTTCAGAATATTTTAAAGTAAATACAGATCTAACTAAAGAACTATTCGATGCTTTTTTAGTAAGTGACATTAGAGATTTTATATATTTTAGCAGTGTAAAAGCTGCAGCAGATAATGTTTTGGATGTTTTATATGAAGATATGCCCGCTTCTCCTAAGACTCCATATGGACAATCAAAATTAAAAGCAGAAGAATATATTTTACAGAAAAAAGTTCCAAACGGCAAAAGAGTTTTTATTATCAGACCCTGTATGATTCATGGTCCCGGTAATAAAGGGAATCTCAACTTACTATACCAATTGGTTTCAAAAGGTTTGCCTTGGCCATTGGGCAGCTTTGAGAACCGACGTTCTTTTTTGAGTATCGAAAATCTTTGTTTTGTGATAAAAGAATTACTAGAAAATACTTCTATATCTTCGGGAGTTTATCAAGTGGCTGACGATGAGGCTTTATCAACTAATCAGCTAATGCTGTTGTTGGGGAAAAGTTTAGGAAAGAGAACAAAAATTTGGAAAATCAATGCATCATTTATTAGATTCATTGCTTCCATAGGGGATAAAATTTATCTACCACTTAATTCGGAGCGTCTGCAAAAACTAACAGAGAATTATGTTGTAAGTAATGAAAAGATCGTTAATGCTTTAGGTAAACAGTTGCCTGTTACTGCTAGTGATGGTCTAATGAGAACATTTGAGTCGTTTAAATTATAAAAATATAATATTAAGTTGAATGTCAAAAGAAAATAAATATCCTCGAATATTAAAAGGAGGAATTCATACTGATGATAGAGGACAGATTTTTTTTGTAAATGATATGAAATTTGATACTATCGAACGGTTTTATATCATAAATAATTCAGATGAAAATCCTTTAAGAGCATGGCAAGGTCATAAAATAGACAATAAATATTTTTATTGTATTCAAGGTGTTATAAAAGTGCATTATGTGAAAATAGACGATTGGGAATTTCCTTCAAAAAACTTAAAAGTTGAAAGTGTGGTACTTAGTGCTGCTGAAAGCAATATTTTTCATATTCCTGAGGGCTTCGCCAATGCCATTGAATCGCTAGAAATGGGGTCTAAATTAATTTCATTTTCAACTTTAGCACTTGATCGTACTTCTGAAGATGATGTACGGTTTGAAAGTGATATGTGGGCTCTCGATTGCACCCGAGATGGCATAGCTTAAAGATTTAAAATATTCAAGGTTTAAAAGGTTGAGAATTTAAGGATTTGGAATTTTACTTTTCAACTTTTTCAAGATATAAAATACGGTATGAAAATAGAAGAAACATTTATAAAAGATTTGGTTGTTGTAGAGCCAACTGTTTTTGGAGATGAAAGGGGATTTTTTTTTGAGTCTTATAGTAAAACAAAATTTGAAGGTTTAGGCGTAAATATTGAATTCGTTCAAGATAATCAATCTTTTTCTAAGAAAGGAACTTTAAGAGGCTTACATTATCAGAATCCTCCTTTTGCACAGACTAAATTAGTTCGCGTTTTGGAAGGAGAAATCATTGACGTTGCAGTAGATTTAAGAAAAGATTCTGCTACTTACGGGAAAGCATTTAGCGTTTTATTATCTGCGGAGAATAAAAAACAATTATTGGTTCCACAAGGATTTGCTCATGGATTTTCAGTTATTAGCGAAACGGCATCTGTAATGTACAAATGTGATCAATTTTATAATAAAGCTTCTGAAGGTGGAATTAAATATGATGATCCTTCATTGAACATCGATTGGGGAATGGATTTAAATGAGGCAATAGTTTCTGAAAAAGACCAAGTTCTTCCATTTATTGACGAATGTAATAGTTTATTTTAATGAAGAAGATATTAGTGACCGGTGCCAATGGGCAATTAGGTTCGGAGTTGAATGTTTTGTCAAAAAACTATATTCAATTCGAATGGATTTTTACAGATAGAGAAGAGTTGGATTTGTGTAATTTAGAAAATTTAGTTTCTGAATTATCTGTGATTAATCCGCAATATATAATTAATTGTGCGGCGCATACCGCTGTGGACCGAGCCGAAACTGAGTTTGAATTATCTGATTTACTCAATAATCAATCGGTTGCGGTTATGGCAAAATGGAGTGAGAATAACAATTGCAAATTGATTCACATTTCTACAGATTATGTTTTTGATGGCAAAGTTGCAACAGCCTTAACAGAATCGGCTCCAACAGGACCGATCAACGTGTATGGAGAAACTAAATTATCAGGTGAACTATCCTGTCAACTTGAAAATCCATCTGCTATTATCATCAGGACTTCCTGGGTGTATTCTAGTTTTGGTGCCAATTTTGTAAAAACGATGTCTCGTTTGATGCAAGAAAGAAACAGTTTGAATGTTGTCAATGATCAAATAGGAAGTCCAACCTATGCTGCCGATTTGGCTCAAGCCATAATGGTTATTATTACCCACAATCATTGGCAGGCTGGAATTTATCATTTTTCGAATGAAGGAGAAATCAGTTGGTACGAATTTGCTTTGGCAATTCAAGAAATAGGTGGTTTTAATTGCGCAATTAGCGGAATACCATCTTCAGCTTATCCTACACCAGCAAAACGTCCTCAGTATTCTTTATTGGATAAAACCAAAATAGAAAAAACTTTTGGTGTTGTAGTTCCAGATTATAAAGAGAGTTTGGTTAGATGTATGGAGTTGCTACGCTAGATATAATTTAATTAATTATAAAAAAAATAGAAATTGATAATTAGTTTTGAGTGTTCAAAAAGGTTTGTTCTCAATTCTCATATTTAATATTTAAAAAAGATGAAAGGAATTATATTAGCTGGTGGATCCGGTACCCGATTGCATCCGTTGACACTTGCGATGAGTAAGCAGATGATGCCAGTTTATGATAAGCCTATGATTTATTATCCTTTGTCAACCTTGATGATGGCAGGGATTAACGAAATATTGATTATTTCGACTCCACATGATTTGCCAAATTTTAAAAAATTATTAGGTGACGGAGCTGCAATTGGCTGTAAATTTAGTTATGCCGAGCAAGCTATTCCAAATGGTTTAGCACAGGCTTTTGTGATTGGAGAAGAATTTATCGGTTCTGATTCAGTTGCATTAGTTTTAGGAGACAATATTTTCTTTGGCGCCAATATGAATGAACTATTGCAGTCGAATACAAAACCTAATGGGGGAGTTGTTTTTGCCTATCATGTTTCGGATCCAGAAAGATATGGAGTGGTGGAATTTGATAAAAATTTAAAAGCACTTTCTATTGAAGAGAAGCCTTTGGAACCAAAATCAAATTATGCAGTTCCTGGATTGTACTTTTATGATAATTCAGTTGTGGAAATTGCGAAGAACATTAAACCAAGTGCTAGAGGTGAGTATGAAATTACAGATGTAAATAAAGTGTATCTGGAAAAAGGCGCTCTGAAAGTCGGGATTTTAAGTAGAGGTACAGCTTGGTTGGATACAGGAACTTTTAATAGCTTGATGCAAGCCGGACAATTTGTACAAGTTTTAGAAGAACGTCAAGGATTGAAAGTAGGTTGTATCGAAGAAATTGCTTGGAGACAAGGTTTTATAAGTGAGCAACAGTTGAGAGATTTGGCCGAGCCTTTAAAAAAATCAGGTTATGGAGAATATCTGTTGGGACTTTTGAAACATAAATTATAGTTTGTTGATTAATAGTTGTCAGAATAGAATATAGGTAACGGAGAGCAAACTGCAGAAAACAAATAACACATAATTTTTTAAATGACTTATATAATTTTATTTCTTTTATTTATCGGTATTGAATTAATCTATTTCAAGATTGCTGATCATTACAATATTATTGATAAACCCAATAGTCGTTCTTCGCATACCTCAATTACTTTGCGCGGAGGGGGAATTATTTTTCCAATAGCTATTTTAATTGCTGGTTTACTAGGATATGTTTCTTTGGCAATAGTGTTTGCAGTAGTTTTAGTAGCTGTTATTAGTTTTATAGATGACATAAAACCCTTATCACAGTTGCCTAGATTTGCATCACATGCCATAGCAATTGGGTTAGTCTTTTATGATTTAAATTTGTTTTCCCAAGCAATTTGGGTTTTACCTATTGTTTTTGTTTTACTGATAGGTTGGGTAAACGCTTTTAATTTTATGGATGGTATCAACGGAATAACTGTGTTGTATGCATTTGTTTCTATCCTTAGCTTTTCTTTTTTAGATATAAATAAAGAGAGTCTTCCTTTATTAATCACAATGGGATTATCTTGTTGTGCCTTTGGAATTTTTAATGTTAGAAAAAAAGCCAAAACCTTTGCAGGAGATGTTGGAAGTATCAGTATGGCCTTGTTTTTGGGCTATTTTATGATCAAAACGATTTTGATTTCCGGCCAAATAGGGTATCTCCTTTTTTTGTCTGTTTATGGTATTGATGCAGTTATTACTATTTTTACCCGCATCAAAAAGAAAGAAAATATTCTCGAGCCCCATCGATCTCATTTGTATCAGTATTTAGCCAATGAATTAGGCTATTCCCATATTGTAGTGTCTTTGTTTTATTCAAGTATTCAGTTGTTTATAAATGCAGTGTTGATTTATTTGAACAACAAAGGGATATTGTCTTTTTCCATCGTTGTTTCATTTTTGTTATTTCAAATTATGATTTACTTATGGGGAAGAAACAAAGTCGTTCAAAAAATTAATTTGGAGAAAGTTTAATGTTTTTTGTAAGTAAAAAAATATTCTTTTACCTAAAATACTATTCAATTGGGATCAATTTTTAAGCGGCTTTTTGATATCTTATTTTCGGGATGTGTGCTTTTTATTTTTTTTTGGTTATTCATCATAACTTGGGTTATGGCTATTATTGATACGGGGACCAATGGTATTTTTACTCAAGAACGTATTGGTCAATACGGTAAAAAATTCAAAATATATAAATTGAGGACTATACAAATAACCTCCAATTTAGAAACTTTTGAAATATCTAAAATTGGAAGATTCCTCAGAAACTATAAGCTAGACGAATTGCCACAAATGATCAATGTTTTGAAAGGTGAGATGAGTATCGTGGGACCAAGACCAGATATTGTAGGCTATTATGACTTGTTGGAAGGTGAGAATCGAAAGATACTTGAATTAAAACCAGGTTTAACTAGTCTGGCATCTTTGAAATATTACAATGAAGAGGAGTTATTGGGTAAACAAGCCTCTTTTTTAGACTATAATGATAAAATTATTTTCCCCGATAAAGTAAGAATGAATTTGGAGTATTATTACAATCAAACTTTTTGTGGGGATTTAAAAATTATAGGAAATACCTTTAAGTTACTATTTAATAGACATAAAACTGGATTGTAAATAAATATTTAGTTTCTAGTTTTCAAACGAAAAAAAATATTATTTGAATAGAAAAGGTTAGTTTATTTAAGAATAAGTAGTTGATGCCCTTTTTTATGTATTTTGTCAAAAAGATGATATTCAATCGTGATAATTCATATCTACAAACATTATTATTTGTATTTTTGTTTTTATACTTCGTTTCTTTTTAGAAATTTAAATACCGTATAATATGAATGAAAATTCCATGTATTCTGGATTTTTTTCAAGAGCCAATTTAAGATTAAGCATTCGTAACTTAAGTTATTTACCTAGGTGGATAATAGTTATGATTGATTTTTCAGTTTTGATTGTTACCTTTTTCTTTACCTTGCTTATTTTTAGGGGTACAGGTTTGAAATATATCAATACGACTCATGATGTGTTTTTTATTTTTTGTTTTTTCGGATTTAATATTTTCTTTTTTTGGTTGTTCAGAACTTATTCAGGAATTATTAGACACTCGTCCTATATTGATGCGGTAAAACTTCTGTTTTCTCAAATGTCTGTATTGGTGGTGTTTTTGGTTTTTAATTTTGCGTATGAATTATTGTATAATGAGAGAGTATTTTTGACGACTGCATTATTTATTAATGTAGTACTTTCTTTTTGTGGGTTATTTTTGTACCGTGTTGTTGTCAAGCAAACCTTTGAATTGTATCTTTCAGAGAAAAGTACAAACAAGTTAATACGAACTATCATATATGGAACTGATGCAAATGCTATTTCGGTTGCGAATGCCTTAAAATTTGAAACTCCAACTCGTTTTAAAATTGTGGGTTTCGTTGACAGAAACAATCAGAATGCTTCCAAAAGGATGTTGGATTTGCCAATATTGGTCCAAAAGAAAAAATTACCTTCCCTTATGCGTTCTGTAGGGGCTGAGGCTGTAATTATGGCTGATAAAAGTTTGGAAAAAGAAGAGCAACTGATTATAGTGGATCAATGTTTGGAATTTAATTATAGAGTGTATACGGTTCCTTTGATTACCGACTGGGAAAATCAAAAGGAGATTTCCCAAAAGGTAAAGAATATTCAAATTGAAGATTTATTAGAAAGAAAACCAATTGTTTTGGACAATAAGTCTATTTCAAAACAATTGAAAGACAAAACAGTTTTAATTTCTGGCGCTGCAGGGTCTATTGGTAGTGAAATAGTTAGGCAGGTTTTGACATTCAATCCTAAGAGAGTAATTATTTTGGATCAAGCAGAAACCCCTTTACATCATTTGAGTCTTGAATTGGAAAAAAATCATTCAAAATCAAAGATTCACAATGTTATTGCTGATGTACGAAATAAGGAAGCAATGACCAGGGTTTTTAAATTATATAGACCGCAAGTAGTATATCATGCAGCAGCTTATAAGCATGTGCCCTTAATGGAGGAAAATCCATCGCAAGCGATTTTGACCAATATAGAAGGGACTAAACATTTGGCAGATTTGTCTTGTGAATATGAAGTGATAAAATTTGTAATGGTCTCTACTGATAAGGCGGTTAATCCAAGCAATGTTATGGGAGCCAGCAAAAGAATTGCTGAAAAATATGTGCAATCTTTGCAAATTAAAAACCAAAGTGAGAATAAGTACAATGCCACTAAATTTATTACGACACGTTTTGGTAATGTTTTAGGTTCAAATGGATCTGTAGTTCCTTTGTTTACGAAACAAATTGCGAGCGGTGGCCCAGTTACCATTACCCATCCTGATATTATTCGTTATTTTATGACTATTCCAGAAGCCTGTCAGTTAGTTCTAGAAGCTGGTGCAATGGGTAATGGAGGAGAGATTTATATTTTTGACATGGGTAAACCAGTTAGAATTTTGGATTTGGCCAAAAAAATGATCAAGTTAGCTGGATTTGTTCCAGATAGAGACATAAAAATTGAAGTTGTAGGTTTGCGACCTGGTGAAAAATTATATGAAGAGTTGTTAAACGATACTGCAAAAACAATACCTACTTACCATGAAAAAATCATGATTGCTGAAGAAATTCAAGATGAATTTGAAAACTTGCATGTTGATATTAATGAACTGATAGGGATTGCCAATTTCTTTGACAATGATGATATTGTTGCCAAGATGAAAGTTATAGTTCCAGAGTTTAAGAGTATGAATTCCACTTTTGAAATTTTGGATAAATAAACAGTTTAAAAAAGATAGATATAGAAAAGGTTTACAGGGATTTCCTTGTAAACTTTTTTGTTTATAATTGCTACGGTTTTATTCGTAAATTCTCTTTTTAAAATTATTACATTTGCCCTCTTTTATTAAATAAATGATAATTGTAAATTTCAATTATCACTTTTGACCCAATGTCATGAACACTGAAAATTCCAAAAATAATGATTGGTTGTTTGAAATAACGCCAAAAAATAAGTTTTTCTCGCTCAACCTAAAAGAGGTTTGGCAATATCGTGATTTGCTTATGCTTTTTGTAAAACGCGATGTGATTACAGTTTATAAGCAAACTGTTTTGGGACCGCTTTGGTACCTTATCCAGCCTTTGTTTACTTCAGTTACCTTCACTATCATCTTTAATAATGTTGCCGGAATTAACACAGGTACAGTACCTCCATTTTTGTTTAATTTGGCTGGGATTACCATTTGGAATTATTTCACAGCATGCTTGAATGGTACTTCAGATACGTTTAAAGCCAATGCGTCGATTTTTGGAAAAGTTTATTTTCCTAGAATAATTACGCCATTATCCGTTGTGATTTCCAATTTGATCAAGTTTGGTATCCAGTTTTTAATTTTTGTAGCCTTCTACCTTTTCTATTATATAAAGGGAGCTCCTTTGAGTTTGAACGGATCGGTTGTGTTTTTCCCTGTTTTAGTGATATTGATGGGGATTTTGGGATTGGGATTAGGGATGTTGATATCGTCTATGGTGACCAAGTATCGTGATTTTAGTTATTTGATCAGTTTTGGGATCCAATTGTTGATGTATCTATCGGCTGTGATGTATCCTATGGAGTTAATTAAGCAAAAACTTCCAGCCTATGGTTGGTTAGTGGAATACAATCCATTGGCCTATCTTATTGAAACGGCACGGTTTATGCTATTGGATGTTGGACAAGTTTCGATTTTAGGATTAGGATATACCTTTTTGGTAACAGTTGTAGTGTTTTTTGTGGGACTATTGATTTTTAACAAGACAGAGAAAAGTTTTATAGACACAGTTTAGTGAATAGTGAGAGGTGAATAGAGAGAGGTGAATAGAGAGAGGGAATAGTGATAAGTAATATTTGAAAAATAATAGCTATGAATCATAAAGACTTAGACGTTTGGAAAAAGAGCATGGATTTGGTGGAGACTATTTACAAGTTGACTCAAACATTTCCAGATGTTGAAAAATTTGGTTTAACGAGCCAGATGAGAAGGGCAGCAGTTTCAATTCCATCCAATATTGCAGAAGGAGCCGCCAGAAAGGGAGATAAAGAATTAATTCATTTTCTTTAAATTGCTTTGGGCTCACTTTCAGAATAAGATACACAGTATGCGATAGCGGTTAGGATTAATTATACTAGAAAAGAGGAAAATATTGAGAATCAATTTAACGATGTTAAAAAATTACTTTTAGGATTTAGAAATTATTTAGATGGGAAGAATGGAAAGAATGAAAAGTGCATCGTAAAAAGTAAATCTTGAGAAGTAATTAGCACGTTTATAGAATAATAAAGAAACGGAAATATTATATAGAAAAAAAGAGAAAAGTGAAACGGAATTGTGAATAGTAAGAAGTTGTTCTCTATTCACGACTAACAACTCACGACTCACGGATTATGAAAGACATTATATTAAAAGCCGAAAATATTTCCAAGCAATATCGCCTTGGGCAGGTTGGCACTGGTACCCTTAGCCATGACCTAAACCGTTGGTGGCATCAAGTGCGTGGAAAGGAAAATCCTTATTTAAAAATAGGCGATACCAATGACCGCAGTACCAAAGGATCGAGTGACTATGTTTGGGCTTTGCAGGATATTAATTTTGAAGTGGAGCGTGGTGAAGTTTTAGGTATTATAGGTAAAAACGGAGCTGGAAAATCTACACTATTAAAAATACTTTCCAAAGTTACTGCTCCAACCACTGGAAGCATAAAGTCCAGAGGGAGAATTGCCTCTTTGCTTGAAGTAGGTACTGGATTTAATGGGGAAATGACCGGCCGTGAAAACATCTTTTTGAACGGCGCTATTCTAGGAATGACCAAAAAAGAGATTACCTCAAAGCTGGATGAAATTATTGATTTCTCAGGCTGTGAGCGTTATATCGATACGCCTGTAAAACGGTACAGCAGTGGAATGACAGTAAGGTTGGCTTTTGCGGTAGCCGCTTTTTTAGAGCCTGAAATATTGGTGATTGATGAGGTATTGGCTGTGGGTGATGCTGAGTTCCAGAAGAAAGCGATTGGTAAGATGCAAGATATTTCTCGCGAAGGAGGTAGGACGGTTTTGTTTGTGAGCCATAATATGGGAGCTATTGCCAGTTTGTGCAAAACTGGAATTTATATGGAAAATGGGAAAATAATTTTTAAAGATAATATTTCTAAAATTATTGATGCTTATGTTAGTTCAGATTCAAATTCAGATAATTATATAGCAATTAGTGAGAAATATGATTATATTTCATCAGTTAGAGTTTTAATCAACGGTTTGGAATCTAATCAATGTGGAATAAACGATGAATTGAAAATTGCTATTGAGGGAATTTGTCAAAGTAGATTTTCTACCAAGGTTGGAATTGCTTTGCTTGACAGGAATAAGAATAAAATCTTTACGACACATTTTGATTTGTCTAATCAATTCAAGAGTTCAAAACTGAACTTGATTTGCTCTATTCCTCCAAATACCATTTGTCCTGGTATATATTCTTTTGATGTAGCTATATTTGATATAAGTGGACAAGTTTATGATTATGTGCACGATATATGTCAAGTGGTTATTCTGGAAACTGGTTCTGATATGCATTTTGATAGTAACTACGGAAGTATATTTGTGAAATGTAAGTGGGATGAAAAGAATTAAAAAAGTATTAAGGTTAATCTTGAGTAAACTTAAAGGGGGAAAATACGCTGTAATAAAAAATCAGCAAAAATTAACTAATAAAGTATTATTTCATAATGTTGATTTTGTTAATTCAGAAATTGGTGATTATTCATATATAGCAAGAAACACTATTGTGCATAATACCAAAATTGGAAAATTTTGCTCAATTGGTCCAAATGTTGTTATTGGTTACGGAGATCATCCTATTCATCTTTTATCGACATCTCCAGTTTTTTATACTAAGAAAACAGGTTTTGATTTAGGTCCAAATAAAGATTTGTTTTTTGGACATTCAAAAGTTGAGATTGGTAATGATGTATGGATTGGAGCAAATGTCTTTGTCAAGAATGGAATTAAGATTGGAAATGGGGCTGTAATTGGTGCTGGTTCAGTAATACTAAAAGACGTTGAACCATATTCTATAACAGTAGGTGTCCCAGGGAAAATGAAATCTAAAAGGTTTCCAGAAGATGTAATTTTTAAATTGCAAGAATTAAAATGGTGGGATTGGTCAAGTGAAGTTATTAAAGACAATCACGATATACTATCTTCGGAAAAAATTATTGAAAATATGGATTTATTGTATGAAATAAAAAAGTGTATAAATTTGAATAATGGTAATTAAGCATCCGAAAATAACAGTTTTAATGCCGGTATATAATTGTGAATTGTATATCAAAGATGCAATTGATAGTATCTTAAGTCAGACTTTTGAAGATTTTGAGTTTTTGATTATTGATGATGCATCTACAGATAATACTATCAATGTTATTAAAACATATACTGACCCTAGAATTCAATTAATAGAAAAGCCAATAAATACAGGTTACACGAACAGTTTGAATCAAGGATTAAAATTGGCGAAGGGTAAGTATATTGCACGAATGGATGGTGATGATATTAGTTTGCCTATGCGGTTTGAAAAACAGCTCACTTTTTTAGAAGCTAATCCAGATGTGGTTTTGTGYGGAACCAATTTCAGTGTTATTGGTACAGAAAAAACAGTTGTTCTACCTCAAAAAAATGGAATGATTAAATTGGCATTACTTAAGGGCAATTGTGTAGCACATCCTTCTGTTATGATAAGAAATCAGAAATTGCAACAGTTAGAAATTTTCTATGATTCCAAAAAAGAGCCTGCAGAAGATTATGATTTATGGGTTCGTTTGTTGACAATTGGGGAACTACATAATTTGCAAGAAGTTTTACTTAATTATAGAGTTCATAATACACAAGTTTCTCAAAAAAGAAAGACACAACAAATTCAATCGGCATTAGAGTCAAGACTTAAAATGTTGAACCATTTAGAATGCTTCTTTGATGTGAAAGAATCTGATTTATTGAAAAAAATAATATCAAGAAATCTTTCTGTTACTCTTGATGAAATTAAAGCATTTTTTATTTTAAGAGAAAAAATGCTTTTAGCAAATTCAAATATTTTTTTTGATTCCAATGGTTTTCAAGAATATTTGTTTGAATTACAAAAGCAGAGTTTTAAAAAATATTTTTTTGACAGAGAAAAATATTATCCTATTATTTGTTTTCAGTATTTTACGATTAGAAGTAAATATAAGTTTAAATTAAGATCGATTGATGAACTAAAATTAGTAATAAAATCGATCATTTATTTTAAGAAAAAATGAATAATCCTTTAGTCGCAGTGATAGTTCCTTGTTATAATCAATCTCAATATTTGGATAAGGCTTTGCAATCGGTATTGGATCAAACCTATGCAAATTGGGAGTGTATCATTGTAAATGATGGTTCTCCAGATAATACAGAGGAAGTCGCCAAAAGATGGGTTGAAAAAGATCCCCGTTTTATATATGTAAATAAAGAAAATGAAGGATTGAGTAATGCTAGAAATTTTGGCATATTAAATGCTAGAGGTGAATTTATACTTCCGTTAGATGCAGATGATAAAATTTCAATGCAATATATCGAATTGGCAATCAAGGAATTTGATATAGATAGTAATTTAAAAGTAGTTTATTGTAAAGCAGAGATATTTGGAATAAAGACAGGTAAGTGGGAATTGCCTAAATTTTCATTGAAAAGATTAGCCAAAGATAATATGATTTTTTGTTCAGCACTTTATAGAAAAAAAGATTGGGAAGTGATTGGAGGTTACGATCCAAAAATGTTGTATGGTTTTGAAGATTGGGAATTTTGGATTTCGATGCTTAAAAATGGAGGCGGGGTACTTTGTTTGGAGAATGTTTGTTTTTTTTACAGAATTAAAGAGGATTCCATGTACAAACAAATGGATAAAAAAAAGAGAGAATATTTGTTTAATTATATGAGCCTTAAGCATGCGGATTTTTTTATTAAATATTTAGGTTCGTTTATTGAGCTAAATAGAAAGGTTGAGAAGGTCAATTTTGATTTTTCTCTAAAATTAAAAAGTGAAAAATTTGTAATTGATTTGTTTTGTAAAACTTTTTTTAAATTCACACTTTTTGGTAATAAATTTTAATAATTATAAACTTGGTTGCAAAACCATCTTTGAAGCGACTATGCAGTCATTGACAAATTAAGCCTATAAAAGATATTAAGTCTAGGAGTAATTCAAATTTTAAAAATATCATCAGGACTAGGTTTTAAGATAAGTGTGTTAATTAAAGCACATCAATAAATTTAAAAAAAATGAATAACTTAAGTTTTTTTTAGTCAAGATTCGCAATTAAAGTAAGTTTAAAAATGATTACACATACAACTCTTGGTAAAAAAGGAAATTTAGGAAATCAGCTTTTTCAGATAGCCTCAACGATTGGGATAGCTGAAAAAAACAGACAAAATTATATTTTTCTAAAATGGATTTACGCAGATTATTTTAATTATGATTTCTCTTTTATAGAAAATGATTCAAATATAAAGTTTGAAAGGATTGTTGAGAAATCATTATCTTATTATGAATGGGAATTAGGAGAAGGGAATTACGATATTAAGGGGTATCTTCAATCGGAAAAATATTTTGATCTAGACAAAACAAGAAAAATATTTGAATTTAAGGGTGATTTTGTAAAACCTATTTTAGCTAGATATAGTTATTTATTTGAAAGAAAAAACATTATTATTACAGTCAGACGAGGGGATTTCGTTAATCATCCAAATTATTATCAGTTGTCATATAAATACTATTTTTTGGCATTAATTAAGAATTTTCCAGATTGGGAAGAAAAGAATTTGATTTTTATGAGTGATGATATAAATTACTGCAAGTATCATTTTAAATTTCTTAAAAATGCTTTTTTTATCGAGGATTTATCGGCTATTGAGCAGCTCGCAATCAGTTCCAAAGGAGATGATTTCATTATAAGTAATTCTACATTTTCTTGGTGGATGGCTTGGCTAGCAGAGAAAAGAGGAGGAAAAATAATTAGACCTCTGAAAAATTTTAGCCATAATTTTTCTAAAAAACATGATGATGGTGATTTTTTTCCAGAACGTTGGATAGTATTTGACCATAAAAAGCACAATATAAGTACAGAATATTCTGGCTTAATAATGAAGGGATTTTATTTTGAAACGAAAGTAAATTTTAAATATTCTATTAAGGTTTGCAATCTTTTTATTCAGAAAAGAATTGAGTATATGTTTAAATTAACATGGGCTATATTTAAAGCCAAGTTATACAGATGTATTCAATGAAAAGCATTTCGTGATTCTTAATTTATTGAGCTTCAATTTATTAATTCAAGAATGAGATCCGTATCAATAATATCATTTGCATAAATGGCTAAAGAAACGATGAGAAGATATTGAGATTTGGGTATGGAAAAAAAATGATGAGATTATGTATTTACACTTTATTAATTGGAACAAAACATTGAAAAAGAGTGAAGTGAATATACAAATTTGACAGATTGTTATTTTATTTCATCAATTCATTTTCAATTGCATTCCATATTTAAAAAAAGGCTATGTTTATAAAACGTCTTTAATGGCTATTATGTGAAAGAATATAGGTTAATAAAAAAAAGAGGTTTCAAAAACAGCTTGAAGGATAATAAAAAAAAAATAAAAAAAATATTTAATGTTTGGGATATTAAGAACGCTATTGGCAATAAATGTTATTCTTTTGCATATTTTTGGAATTCCAGCCTTAGGTAATTATTCGGTTCATTTTTTTTTCATTTTGTCGGGTTTTTTAATGACTTATGTCATGTGTGAAAACTATCACTTTGATGCAAGAGGAATTAAATTATTTTGGGTTAATCGCTTTTTAAGGTTATATCCAATATATTGGTTATTGTTATTGATATGTATCATAGTTATTGTAATTTTTCCCGAAGCTCCTAGAAGTTCCTTAATAAATATGCCAATATCAGTAAAAGATTGGTTTTATAATTTAACCATAATTTATCCTGATAGAATTCCAACTAGAATAAAACCTAAGTTGTTGCCAACTAGTTGGGCTTTAACAAATGAAATATTTTTTTATGTGTTTATTTCATTAGGAGTTTCAAAAACAAAAAGCAGGACTGTAGTTTGGCTTGTACTAAGTATTATATATTATTTAATAACCTATTTCTATTTTAACTTAGATAATTATAGATATGGAGCAATTCTGGCTGCTTCACTCCCTTTTGCAATAGGAGCTGTTTTATATTGGGTAAAAGAAATGAAAATTTTTAGAGTAAATTTATTTGTTATAATTATAGCTTATATCCTATTTTTTTTAAATGCTTATTTTTTATCAAGAGAAGGATTCCTGATAAAACAATGCTCCATTTATCTAAATTTTGTTATAGGGGCTTTCATAATAATTTCATTGTTTAATTTACAAATTGAAGACGGAAAAATTAAGAGAATAGATAGTTATATTGGAAGATATAGCTATGTTTTTTATTTGGCACATGAGTTAGTGTTAATATTGTATTTGTTAATATTTAATAATTTTGGGCTTTCTGTAGAAAATTTGAAATTAAAAAGCATTGCATTTGTGCCTTATTTTTTTCTGCTTCTTCTTATTAGTTTTATTATTGTGCACCTAGTTGATATTAAAATTGATTTGTTAAAAAATCGATTTAAAAAGTAGTCTTAATTTAATATATATTCTTTTGAAAACCATATCATTACTACATCCTTTTTCAGCACAGGCGATTGGTTTATCACTTGAAGACATTTTGTTGTCTCATAGTAAACCGCAGGTGTTTGCTTTAAAGAATATAATGAATGTAGCAGACATTAAAGTCACGATTGATTATTTTACGGGAAGTCTATTTTGCAGTTCAAAAACGATAGATAAAATAGAAAAACGATTTTGGCCTATTTCGTATCCCATCTTTAAGAAAAGACATCATTGGCGCAAGCAGTATTCAAAGTCACATTTCAATTTTGTTGCAAAGAAAACACCCGATTTAACTATTATTAATATGTCAGGTCATGGTAGCAAATATGTTTTTAAATTAGCCAAATTGCTTCGAGAAAAACAAAAACCATATATTGCCATGATTGGAGGAATGCATATGTCCTACATCGGAGAAGCATTTGAGTATTTTAAAAATGCACATCATATTATTGTACATACTAACTACCAAAAAAAAATTATAATTCAAAAAAAGGATTTTTCGAGTTTTGATATTCGAGTTTTGCCTTTGGGGGTTGATACATCAGTGTTCAAACCAAAAGAAGACAATGAATTATTAAATAATGGGGGATTATTGTTTGTTGGAAGAATTACAAGATTAAAGCAAATTGAAATTGCTATTAAAACGGTCCACTATTTACAAACGCATAATTTTTCTAATGCTGAGCTTACCATAATTGGCCCGGTAAGTGATTCAGGATATTATAATGAATTAAAGGAATTAGTTGAAACATTAGGACTTTCAAAAAATATTACTTTTATTGGAGTTATTAAACATTCCGCATTAGTCAATTATTATCAAAAAGCAGATTTGCTGCTTTTACCTAGCCAACATGAGTCTTTCGGAATGGTTATGACGGAGGCGATGAGTTGTGGAGTCCCAGTTGCGGCTTTGAAAGGCTCGGGTGGTCCTGATGAAATTATTACTGATACTATTGATGGATTGTTATGTTCTAGAGAAAACTATTCAGAAGGCATTCTTGATTTATTTAAGAACAAAGAATTGTTGCGTGAGATGAAATTGAATGCCAGAAAAAAAGCAGTATCAAAATATAGCATCGAAGAAACGACCCGGGTTTTAACAGAATCAGTGAATGCAGCATTAAGTTCAATATGAGTCGTTTTATAGTTAAAATATACACACCGCAAGAGCTGAATCATTCTTCCTATATTCAAACTGGATTGTTTGAGTTAGAAAAGGAGTCCTATCTCAAAACCAATGTTGTTCTCTCCTTTGCGAAACGTTTGGGAACCATTAGAGTGGCTGATTCTGGTTTAGAAAAGACGAATCAACCCCATCCCAAAACCTCTTTTTATCAATTAATAGATGCTACATCCGGAAGAAAAGTAAATTTTGCAACCGATTTGTATGATGCTTCTAATTCTTTCTCAAAATATGCTTTAGAAAACTGTGATTATGTTTTTAAGCGAAATTTTGAATCGAAGTATATAGCCCTGCTTCCAAAGGAAATGCAGCAAAAAATTTATCCTTTAGGTTTAACTTTTGGATGTCATTCAAAGTATAAAAAAGATTGGAATACGTTTTATATTGGATTCTGGGTAACGAATGTAATCTTGAATATTAAAATTGATTCTTATTTTTTTCAAAGATTAAAAAGAGGGGTTACGTTTATCAAAAGCCATTGGAAATTTATTAACACTTCTCGCTTTATTCCAGACTTTGAAAGTTATAAAGCTATTGACGAAAGCGAAAAAATATTGTTTCAAACCCGATGTTTCCAAGCTGAAAATCAAGAAGATGTAGCAGAAATTCACTCGCAACGCCATCATATTATTATAACATTGCGGCAAAAATTTCCGACTCAATTTATAGGTGGATTTATTCCTTCGGCTATGGCGTTACAAAATTATCCCGAAACGATTTCTAATCTATCTGCGGAGCCATCGGAATACTTAAATGAAGTTAAAAAAGCTAAGATTGTTGTCTATACAAGAGGACTTGTGAATTCCCCAGCTTGGAAAATGGCAGAATATTTATCGCAAGGGAAAGTTATTATCGCAGAAAAATTGACCGCTGAACTTCCGGTTCCTTTGATAAACGGCAAAGAAGTGTTGTTATTTGAAAATGTAAAGGAAATGGTTTCACTTATTGAAGAAGCTTTGCTGGACGATTTACTTTGTGAAAAGTTATCACATAATAGCAAAGCATATTTTGATTCCCATGTGCATCCAAAACAGAACGTAAAAAGAATCATTAACTTTATGATTAGTCAAAAAAGCTGATGGAAAAAATACTGATACACCATCGTTCCGCGCACCATGCCCATAATTCTGGTTATGGTAAATTAATGGATTATGTAGAAGCCCAAATTATACCTTCAGGAAAAAAGCGTTTGCCTTATAATGTGGCAAAGTATATTTCGCAAAAAGCAAGCCCAAAAGCAGGACTGTATGGATCGACAAGCGTACTTAAGGATTGGGAGCTCATTCAATATTTATTGCTTTCCAAAAATAAAGATAGAATCATTCATTATCTCAATGGAGAGCGAGATATTCGCTATTCTATCAAGGTAGCATCTTTGTTTTCTAAAACTAAAGTTTGTGCCACTTTTCATAAACCGCCAGAAATTCTCTCAACCACTATTGAAGACACCCAGTATTTAAAAAAACTTGACGGTGCCATTGCAGTTGGTTCTAACCAAGTCGATTTTATACAAAATTGGCTGAATCTAGAGAACGTCAAATTTATTCCTCATGGTGTAGATACTGCATTTTTTAGGCCGGATGACAGTAAAAGAAAAGAAAATACCCTATTGTTTGTTGGACAGCATCTCAGGGATTTTGAAGCTTTAAATTATGCCATCCCCAGATTGAAAGCACAAATTCCTTCCATAAAAATCAATGCTGTTTTGCGACATGATTTTGCCAATAAAATAGTATCAAATGATGTTGTAACTGTTTTTTCAGGAATTGATGATGTGAGTTTGCGAACGATGTATCAAGAAGCGACTCTCTTATTCTTGCCTTTAAAAAACGGAACTGCCTGCAATTCTATTTTAGAATCTATGGCGTGTGGTTTACCTATAATCTCAACAGATATTGGAGGAAATAAAGGCTATGTTAAAACTGACTCAGGTGTATTAGTGCCTTCTAATGATTATAAAGCTTTAGTGGATGAAACTATTTCATTACTTAAAAATAATGAGAAACAAATACAGATGAGTAAAGAGGCGAGAGTTAATTCTTTGGATTTTGCATGGGAGAAAGTAGTTGTAGAGATTTTAAGTTTTCATAAAAATACAATCGTCAAGTAATAATTATAATAACAAAAATAATGGCCTTAGGTTATTTATACGTTGCTAATAAACCAAAATTTATTAATGAAGCAATTGTTTCTGCTAAATCAGTGAGGCAATTTTCTAATTTGCCAATTGCTTTGATTGCTACCCAAGATATTGTGAATGATTTTGTTTTATCTTTTTTTGATCAAATTGTAATTGTAGAAGATCTAAATAATTACACTTACTTATCTAAAATTGTAGGATTACTTAATTCCCCATTTGATCAAACTATTTTTCTTGATTCAGATACATTTGTATGTTCAGATATTGATGAATTATTTGAATTATTAGATTTGGTTGATATTGCAACTACTCAAGAAGTCAAAAAACATACATACACTTTTCCTGAAATGAAATATAAAAATATTTTACCGGAATTTAATTCAGGAGTAATTCTCTTCAAAAAAAATGAAAACGTATTAAAATTATTTAATGATTGGTTGGAAATTTGTAATAAGCTTAAAATTCAAATGGACATGCCAGGATTGAGAGAAGCGATTTTGAAGAATTTTGATACTATAAAATTTTCAATTTTACCAGAAGAATATAATTCTCATGGTTATAAATCAATGTTGATGTTACATGGTGAGGTAAAAGTGATTCATGAAAGATTAGGAAGTAATTGGAAGACTTGGACGCCATTTTTTATGACATTTGATCAAATGAATATGTTTGCAAAAAAAATAAATAGAATTCATTACAAGAGAATTTTTGTTCCATATATTGGTTTAATACCGTTTAATTATAGTCCAGCAAATTTTGTTTTGAAATTTAAAAAAAGTATTGGCATTAAAAGAACTTCTAAAAACAGATAAGAACAGTGCATAAACTAAAAATTCTCTATACCATTCCCAATTTTGATACTGCAGGAAGCGGTAGAGTTTTGTATGATTTGGCTAAGGGATTGGATACAGTAAAATTTGAAGTAGCCATCGCCTGCAAAACTAATAAAGGAGCTTTCTTTAAAGAAGTGGAAGCGTTGGGTTTTCCTATTTATATTATCAACATGACCGTTGCTCCCAGACCGTATTTTAATTTGTTATTCCGGGTAAAGCCGTTCCGTTCATTTGTAAAACAAAATAGGTTCGACATAATTCATTCTTGGAATTGGAGCAGTGACTGGACAGAAGTCTTGGCCGCCAGATTAGGCGGGGCCAAATTTGTTTATACCAAGAAAGCGATGACTTGGGGTAACATTCACTGGAAAATTCGCTCTTATCTGAGCAATTTCATTATTACAATCAATGAGGAAATGAAGAATTATTTTCCTAATAAAAAGCAACAAAAGCTGATTCCTTTGGGCTTGGATACAGAATATTATAACTCCAATTTATTTCCACATAAATCGAAAAGCGATAAATTTAAAATTATCACCGTTGCGAATCTGGTGCCTGTAAAAGGGATAGAAGTTTTGATACAGGCGATTAAATCTTTAGATAATCTCAATATTCATTTGGAAGTTTTAGGCGATGACAGAGATTCTTATGCGAATGAATTGAAGCAATTGGTAAAAGATTTACACTTAGAAAATCAAATTTCATTTTTAGGTAAGCATACTGATGTTCGTCCGTTTTTGGCTCAAGCTGACTTGTATGTCATTCCAACATTAAACGAAGGGAGAAAAGAGGGGATGCCCATGGCACTTGTCGAGGCTATGGCTATGGGGATACCGGTTTTGGGATCGGACATATCAGGAATTAATTTTGTATTAAAGGACTTTACGGAATTATTGTTTGAAGCGTCCAATAATAAAGGACTAAGTCAGAAAGTGGAACTTATTTATAAAAAAGCAGAAGAAGATCGAAAAGTAATTGGACAGCAGCTTCGCGATTATTGCATTAATCAATTCTCAATAGGTGCATTTATTAAAGCGCATGAAGATTTATATATGAAATTGTATAAAAATGAATAAAGAAAATATAAAAAGAATTGATTCTTTAGATGGATTAAGAGCAATCTCAATTTTATTGGTATTATTCAGTCATGCTTTTAAACCGAAACTAATTAATTTCGGTAATTTAGGGGTACGAGTGTTTTTTTTAATTTCATCATATTTAATTGTCGGGATTTTATATCGCGATGTAGTGAAGAATACGTTTAGTTTAAAAATATTTTATTTTAAAAGAATTTTACGAACTTTCCCTGCATTTTATATTTATCTAATAGTCGTTTATATCCTACTAAAAACATTAAATATTTTTAATTGGGAACAATTTTGGAGAGCACCAATTTATTTAGCAAATTATAAATCCAGATCAGATTGGCAATTTCAAGAATGGTTTGTAGGACATTCTTGGTCACTTGCAGTTGAGGAACAATTTTATGTATTTATTTCAATATTATTTTATCTATTTTATAAAAAAATAATTAGTCAAAAGAACCTGATACAAATTTTAATGATTGTCTTTTTGATTTCACCAATACTTAGGGTTTCCTATCTTTATTTTGATTTTTTTCCTAAGGTTTTAAGGGGTTCTGTAAATTTTAATTTTGAGACAGTAGCCGATGTTTTGGCTTTAGGTGGTATAGCCACATTATTAGAACAGGAAATTATTTCAAAGAAGTGGTTTGTTTTTTTTAAAAATAAAATTTACATCTTGTTAATAGTTATCTTTCTTTTAATGATGCTTAATAGTTCTCTCTTTGTAAAGCTTTTTGGTTTGAAAGTAAGATATTTTTATAATTTGTTTGGAATATCGATCGTAAATATTTCTTTAACTATTATTCTATTGATCGTTTTAAATTTTTCGAGTTCGAGAATATTCAAATTTTTGAATAACAAGATAATGATAACTATTGGGCTGTGGAGTTATTCAATTTATTTGTGGCAACAAGTATGGCTTTATTCTTGGGATATACCTTTAATAGTTAAGTTTTTAGGTATAACCACTTGCTCAATAGGGTCTTATTATCTAATAGAAAAACCTTTTTTGTCATTGCGTTATGCTATTTTAAAGAAAAATGAAATCAATTAAAATACCCATAATACCAAACAAATCTACATTTGTAGGTAAAAAACTGACACTCGATCATAAGGCGATCTGTGTTTTTGCGGCTACTGGTTTTTTTCTGGATAATGATACCTACTACAAAGAACAAAAGGCACTAAAACCCGCGCATGACTACCAGATTGAAAATAGCACCATTTTGTCTGAACAAGCCTATTTTCAATGGCATTATTCCCCTGTAGAACGTCCTCTGTCGCAAATTGTGGAGGAGTTTGCCCATTTATTTGAAACCATAATAAAGGAACAAGTTGGTGACCAAAAAGTAATATTACCCTTGTCAGGAGGTTTAGACAGCCGTACCCAAGCAGTAGCTTTTAGTCATTTAAGGAATGAAGTGCAGGCCTATAGTTACGCTTTTGACGGCGGTCATGACGAAACAGTATATAGCAAAAAAATAGCGCAGGTTTGCGGTTTTGCTTTTGAAGATTGGAAAGTTCCTAATGGTTATTTATGGGATAAAATAGAGCAATTATCCCAAATTAACGACTGTTATTCAGAGTTTACGCATCCAAGGCAAATGGCATTTATTGATCAGTATGCTTCTTTGGGTGAGATTTTTTCTTTGGGACATTGGGGGGATGTATTGTTTGACGACATGGGAGTTTCCGATGATTTGCCTTTTGAAGAACAAGTAACTGTATTGGTTAAAAAAATAGTCAAAAAAGGAGGATTGGAGTTGGCAAACGATTTATGGCAATCTTGGCAGCTAGAAGGGGATTTTGTGGAGTACTTAAAAGAAAGAATAGGCCAATTACTTTTGAAAATTAATATTCCACAGAACGCGAATGCACAAATACGAGCGTTCAAAAGTTTGTATTGGGCAACACGATGGACTAGTACGAACCTATCTGTTTTTGAATCAGTCCGACCTATTACGGTTCCGTATTACGATAATCGAATGTGTGAATTTATTTGCTCGGTACCTGAAAAATATTTATCTGGTCGTCAAATCCAAATTGAATACTTAAAAATGCGGTTGCCAGCTTTGGCAAAAATTACCTGGCAAGACCATCGTCCTTTTAATTTATATCGCTACCATTGGGACAAACGCCCTTGGAATTTACCGTATAAAATACTGGATAAAATAAGAAGAACAGTAAACCCCAAGCCACTGGTACAACGCAACTGGGAATTGCAGTTTATTGGAACAGCAAATGAAAAAGCGTTGAAACATTGGCTTTTTGAGAATCCCGAATTTTCAATGTTTATTTCACCTGAGGTCGTTTCTGAATTTTATGGTAAGTTTGTCCACGAGAATCCGGTTTATTATTCTCATTCGGTCAGTATGTTGTTAACGCTATCTTTGTTTAGCAAGCAAAAAATATAATGAGTCAAAAAAAAATCGCTATCTATTCCGGAGAAATTCCGTCGACTACTTTTATTGAACGGTTAGTGGATGGAATGGCTAATTCGGGTTACCGTATTTATCTTTTTGGAACTTTAAAAAAGAAAAAGAATTACGGCACCAATGTTGAGGTGGTGGCTTATAGCAATCGTTTTGAAAAGACAGTTCAGCTTTTATATTATAGCTTTTTGTTAAGTGTTTTTCAGAGAAAATGCAAAAACAAGTTAGATGATTTGCTTGCGCAACAGGGGAATGACTCTTATGGAACCAAAGTGAAGTATTATTCCGTTTTGTATCACAGACCAGATATTTTTCATTTGCAATGGGCAAAGGGAGTTGGGGATTGGATTTGGGTTCAGGAATTTGGAATCAAACTTGTTTTGAGCCTTAGAGGAACACATGTCACCATTAGCCCCATAGGGAATGTTTATTGGAAAGAACTGTATAGTCAACTTTTTCCAAAATTGAATGGTTTTCATGCGGTATCTGATGCCACAGGAATGCTGGCCCAAACTTATGGGGCGGATGCAACTAAAATAAAGACTGTTTATAGTGGTTTGGATTTAGAAAGGTTGCCTTTTGTACAAAAAGGAAAAATAAATAGCCCATTAAAAATAGTTTCGATTGGCCGCTCTCATTGGGTAAAAGGGTATTCGTATGCTTTGGATGGATTAGCCATTTTACAAGAGCAACAATTTGATTTTGAGTATTCAATTATTGGTGTCGGTATTGATGAAGAACTATTGGTTCAACGTTCACAATTGGGTCTGGAAAAAAAAGTTTGTTTTGTTACTGCTGCGCCATTTGATGCCGTTCTTTTGGCTATTCGCGAAGCCGATGTTGTATTGCTTTCCAGTGTTGAAGAGGGGATTGCGAATGTGGTTCTGGAAGCTATGGCGTTGGGAACTCTGGTTGTTACTACGGATTGCGGAGGAATGAACGAAGTAATTACTGATGGAGAAAATGGTTTTTTAATTCCTGTTCGATCTTTGTTGGCTATAGCTGAGGCTTTGCGTAAAGTTGCTGACTTATCGATTACTGAATATCATAAAATGACCCTTGCTGCCCGAAAAACTATAGAAAATCAGCATTCGCATCGAATTATGATTGCAGATATGAAAAGCTTATACGAATCTGTTTTAAAAGATCCATCATGAGAATAGGATTAGTTTTGCCCGCTGTTCCGGGCTATTCCGAGACCTTTTTTGTCAACAAAATAAGAGGTCTGCATTCGCATGGGCATGAGGTGGTTCTTTTTGTTTCAGGTTCCCATAAAATAAAAACTTTTGAAGGAGCTACTGTAGTGGCTTCACCCAAACTGTCAGGCAATTTACCGTTGCTATTTTTACAAGAAAGTTGTTCTTTTTTGATTTTACTGCTGTTGAATTTTAAAGTGGTAAGGCAGTTTTATCGTTTGGAACGAAACGATGAATCTTCCTTTTTTTCAATCCTGAAAAAAATGGTATTGAACCATCATTTGCTTTCGGCAAAATTAGACTGGCTTCATTTTGGATTTGGAACGATGGCTTTGGAGCGCGAAAATGTGGCCCAGGCCATTGGGGCAAAAATGGCAGTAAGTTTTCGGGGATTTGACATTGCTATTTATCCTTTAAAAAATCCAAATTGTTATGATAAGCTTTGGAAGAAGGTAGATAAGGTTCATGTTATTTCTGACGACATAGCCGACTTAGTTTATAAGAATGGTTTTGAAAACAAAGAAAAAGTATTTAAGATTTGCCCAGCTATTGATGTTAACTATTTTTCAAATGTAAAGGAAACAGAAGCGACTCAGACGATTCAAATTTTGACGATAGCACGTCTGCATTGGAAAAAAGGTCTGGAATACACCTTGGAGGCCTTGGCGCTGCTTAAAAAGAAGGGTGTTGCATTTCAATATACGATTGTTGGTGATGGTATCGAGAAAGAGCGGTTGTTGTTTGCCGCTCATCAATTGGGGTTGACTGACAGGGTCACTTTTACAGGAAAATTGGAACCTACAGTAGTGCGACAATTACTGGGTGACGCTACATTGTATGTGCAATACAGTATTCAGGAAGGATTTTGCAATGCGGTTTTGGAAGCACAGGCGATGGGTAAGTTATGTATTGTTAGTGATGCAGAAGGGCTGTCGGAAAATGTCATTGATGGTGTGACCGGTTTTGTGGTTGCCAAAAGAAATCCAGTATCTTTGGCCGAGAAAATTCAAGCCGTTACTAAATTGGCAGAAAACGAAAAGAGAATGATGACTGAAAAAGCGATTAGCCGCATGAAGAATGAGTTTACTTTAGAGCAACAACAAAAGGAGTTTTTGGAATTTTATACTACTGATTAAGTGAATATCTGTATCTCTCATACCCATTTACCTGTATCCAATAAAAAGGTTCTTTTTGTATTGACGCGTCCTTTTTTTAAGGAGACCAATTGGGGAGATTCTAATGAGGATAAATCAACACAAAGTTTGAATTTTGGCTTTTGTAGGGTAGAAGATAGTGGCAAAGCTTCAATTGTCTTGATTCCTTTTCCTGTGAATTGGTATTACGGGAACAATAAAATGTTTCTATTAAAGGAAGTCGATTCGCTTTGTCAAAAGTATAACATCAAAGGGTATGCTTATGTTTCGGGTGATTACGGTGTGGCTTTTCCTGAATTTCCTAATATTACCTATTTTCGGATGGGAGGATTTCGATCGCAATTGTCTCAATGTAATAAAGGCTTTCCGGTTGCACTTTCTGATCATTTTCAAAGAATTTATCAGAGGGATACAATTCAACCAGTTGCTAAAAGAGAGTTGGCTGTTGTTGGTTTTTGTGGTCATGCTACCTTATCCCCTTTAAAAAGAGGAAAGGAACTGGCTAAATGTTTGAAAGAAAATGGAAAACGGTTTTTGCAAAACCCATTTCGAAAGGATTGGGAACCTCTGTTTGCATCAGCTTATGAGCGGGCTCAATTGCTGAGGAATTTTGAAGATTCTACCTTAATAAAAACCAATTTTATCTATCGAAATCAATATAGGGCTGGGGCACAAACGGATTTGGAAAGAGAGGAAACTACCCTTACTTATTATGGCAACATTGTATCTTCTGATTATGTTTTGTGTGTGCGTGGTGCCGGAAATTTTTCAGTACGGTTCTATGAAACGCTCATGATGGGAAAAACACCTGTTTTTGTAAACACCGATTGTCTTTTACCCTTTGACGATCAGATTGATTGGAAACAACACGTAGTTTGGGTGGAATGGAAGGACAGGAAAAATGTAGCTGATATTCTGAGCGAATTTCACCAAAACTTATCTAATGAAGATTTTATACAGCTGCAATTAAATAATCGAAAATTATGGAAAGAAAGGCTTTCTGTTAATGGGATGCTGGAGATGATTGCGTCTTGACTTCGCTCGCATCTCGACTTCGCTCGATGTGAAAAAGTGCGTTTGTAGATGTTTAGTGTTTATTAAAATAAATTATTGTCAAATCGAGCGAAGTCGAGATTATTGTTTAATAAAGAAAAGGGTCTCGACTCCGCTCGACCTGACAGAGTGTTTGGATGAGATTTTTATTGAATAAATCAATATTAAGTAAATGAAATTCTATTATGTTTATATTCTTAAATGCAGTGATAACTCCTTTTATGTAGGGGTGACTTCGGATATTGAAAGACGTGTAATGGAACATAATGCAGGTAAATATCCAGAAGCTTATACCCATTCGCGAAGACCTGTCGAATTGGTTTTTTATCAGGATTTTATGGAGCCCAATCAGGCCATTGTGTTTGAAAAGAAAATAAAAAAATGGAGTAGGTCAAAGAAAGAGTGTTTGATTGATGATAATTATGATAAATTACATAAACTGTCTGAATGTAAAAATGATACACATTATCGAAATATTTCAAAAGAAAATGATTAAAGCGTTTCGACTTCGCTCGACGTGACGGAATACATTGAGAGGGTTCTAAATGTTTATTAAGTTAATCTTTGTCAAATCGAGCGAAGTCGAGATTCTTATGAAAAGCAAAACGCGTCTCAACTTCACAAGATGTGACAAAGTAAATTTTACAGAGATTCAAAAACAAATATGATATTTAATTTTTTACAATACTTAAAACCAATTTGGTACTTTAACCTTAAAGCACAACAGGATTTTGGTTATTTTCCAACGGAAAAGCAACTCAAAGAGGCGGGGTATATCACCACCAAAGATTCTCAATACCAAAGTGAAATTGCAAAGGATAGGGATTTGGGGTGGACGGCTTTTCAACAGGGTTTTATCAATCCGAAAAAGGAAGCGGGATTTGATATATGGCAAAAAGTGAAGCTCCCGGTGCACGATGAATATGTTTTTTTGAGAAAAAATTTTCACTGGGCCTGGGTCTGTTATGTTGTAATGGTCAGAATCCTAACATTTCATAATCCTTTTGCCGAAATTCTTTCGTTTTTCAATACCAGAAAAGTACGTAGGGTTGATTTTTCCAAAAATGTGATGGCCAGTTCTGACTATAATAGTTTTCAAAGTACGCTTACAGCTTCAAAGCCTTTGGTGTCGGTTGTGATTCCAACGCTTAATCGATACGTCTATTTAAAAGATGTTTTAAGAGATTTGGAAAATCAAACGTATAAAAATTTTGAGGTTATTATTGTTGATCAAACGGATGGCTTTAGAAACGATTTTTATCAAGGCTGGAATTTGGATTTGAACTATTGGTTCCAAGAAGAAAAGGCACTTTGGCGCGCCCGAAATGAAGCGATACAAGCTGCCAAAGGCGATTATATTTTGTTGTATGATGATGATTCTTTGGTGGAGAACGATTGGATTGCGGAACACCTAAAAGCCTTAGATTTCTTTGATGCTGATTTATCTTCGGGAGTTTCTATTAGCACTGTTGGTGCCGAAGTCCCCAAAAATTATAGCTATTTTAAATGGAGTGATCAATTGGATACCGGTAATGTATTATTAAAAAAAACTATTTTTGCCGAAATTGGATTTTTTGACCGCCAATTTGAAAAACAACGGATGGGCGATGGAGAATACGGATTACGGGCTTATCTGGCCGGATATAAAAACATTTCGAATCCCAAAGCCAAACGGATTCATTTGAAAGTGAGTGAAGGCGGTTTGCGTCAAATGGGAAGTTGGGATGGCTGGCGCCCAAAAAAACTATTGGGACCCCGACCGGTTCCAAGTGTATTGTATTTATCCCGAAAGTATTTTGGCGATCGATTGTCCCGATGGTATGTTTTGCATACTATTTTGCCGTCCTTAGTGCCTTATCAGTTTAAAAGTAATAAGATGTTGAAAGTGCTTTCGTTTGTTTTGATTCCATTTTTATTGCCTTTGGTGTGTTATCAAGTCAGGAAGTCATGGAATTCAGCTACAGAAAAATTAAATGAAGGAAAATTATAATTTTTGAATATGAAAGAGTTTTTATTGTGTAAGGTTTGTAGTTCCAAAGTAGAGTTATTAAACAAAAAATATAATCTTGTACAGTGCGAAGAATGTAAATTAGTTTTTTCTAAAACAATATTCTCGGAACAAGATTTTATGGAGACTTATAATAGACTCTATAATGATACTTTGCAGTATAGTACACATCAGCGAGAGTTTGAAAAACTGCAAAAAAGCAAAGCTTTACATATAGGTCGTCCTAAACTAAAGGTTTTAAATTATCTTTTAAAGAACGATGTTAAAAGAATTTGTGAAGTAGGGGCAGGTGTAGGGATTGTCGCAAGCTATTTAAAAAATAAAAATGTTGATTATATTGGAATTGAATTGGATAAAATTACAGCTGATAAAGCGCAATCGATAAATTTGAATATAGTCAATGGAGATTTTACGATACTAAATGATATTGAAGGAGAGTTTGATGCTATTATTGCTTTTGAGGTAATTGAACATTTGCAGGATTTAAATTTATTTTTTCAAATTGCATCTAAGAAATTAAAAGTAAAAAGTTATTTAGGATTTACCGTTCCTAATTATGATAAAAGAATGAATTATAAAAATGGAGGTGATAAAATTTATCAATCAGGTCCACCAATCCATTTGAATTTTTTTACCATTGAGAGCATCCGAATTATAGCAAATCATTTTGGTTTTAAAATAGTTTTGTGTGACGCTAAAAGATTTCCATATTTTAATTGGAAAAAAATTGATACCTATAGATTTTTTATTAAGTCAATTTTTGGAAATTTTAAAGGACCTACTCTGCAATGTGTTATGATAAAACTATAATATGCAATTATTTAAAAAAAGATTCTTAGTAAAAGTATACTCATTGATAATTTATATAAAAAAAATCAAAAAGAGTAATTCAATACAATCGGTCTTTTTGGTTGATGATATTTTATTAGAATATAAAGAGAAGAAAAAAATTGTTGTTTTATGTAGTGGCCCAAGCGCAAATAAAGTTGAAGTTTGTTCCAATAACCTATATTTAGTGACTAATTCAGGATATTCTCTGGTGAATGAATCTGAGTTTTTGTATTATGTAAATGATGGTTATTATATAAAGAAATTGCTTGCTATGCATTCTTTGTTTTTGAAAAAAAATCAAAAAATTATTTTTTATTATGAAGAAACGGAAGGACATAATAAAGGATTTGAGTTTTTATCAAAATGCTATAAATTATTAAACAGTAAAAAAATATTTTTTCTAACAAAATTGGATGCAACAGAAGCATCATTGGCAAATTTTAAAGGATTTCATGATTTTTATGAAAAAAGAGGACTACCTGTTAAAATACAAAATAGTGGTGTGTTTTTATTGTTATTTGGATACATGCTATCTGTTAAAATGAATCTTCCATTAGAAATTTATGGGTTAGATTTAGGTATTGGTGGTGAATTTCATTTTGATAGAAAAGGTGTTGTTGGTAAAAGCGTTATAAATAGCCGAGTAAAGGAAAATATCGAAATGTATTTGAATTACATGTATTCGGAAAAAGACGATATATTTAACTACTCATATTTTAAAGGTAAAATTGAATAATATAAAAAAAACATTAATTATTGCATCCGAATTTCCGCCTTTACCAGGTGGTATAGGTAATCATGCCTATCATCTGGCAGATCAATTGGTTAAAAACGGTTTTGAAATTACAGTTTGTACCAATCAGCGTTCTTCGGTTTTAGCTGATGATTTGGAGTTTGATCATAAACAGTCATTTGCTATTCATAGAATTCAACGCTATTCCTTTTCAATATGGACTTATGTGCAACGAATTTGGATGAGTTTTCAAATGACTATTTCCAATAAACCGGATACTATTATTGCTTCAGGCAAATTTTCTTTGTGGCAGGGGGCTTTTTTGAAGTTGTTTTTCTTTAAAAAACAATTTGTGGCGGTCATACATGGTTCCGAATTGTATGCAGGGAACATCATTAGTAAAAAGATGACGAAATGGAGTTTAAGCCAATTTGATGTTATAATTGCAGTATCGCAGTTCACTAAAAATCTTGCCCTGTCCATAAATTCAAAATGGGATATTAGCGTGATCAATAATGGTTTTTCAGTTCCAAAGATTGATGCTGAATGTAATGAGATACAATTAAAAGGATATCCAAAATTGGTTACCGTTGGAAATGTAACCTATCGTAAAGGACAACACAATTTGATTGATGCACTGCCAAAAATAAAGCAGAAATTTCCGGAAGTTCATTATCATATTGTGGGATTGCCTACCGAAAGAAAAGCTTTTGAAAAGAGAGCCCAAGAGTTGGGTGTTTTTGATTCAGTCAGCTTTCATGGCGCTTTGCCCGAGGATCAATTGTTTTCCTTTTTAGCTTCTTGTGATATATTTGTCATGCTGAGTGAGCGGTTGCATAATGGCGATGTGGAAGGTTTTGGGATTGCCGTTTTAGAAGCGAATGCTTTAGGATTACCTGCTATTGGTTCTTCGGACAGTGGTATTGCTGATGCTATACAAGATAATTATTCCGGAAAGTTAGTATTGGCCAATGATATTACTGCTATTAATAGTGCCTTGGAAACCATTATGAACGATTATGAGCACTATTCTTCAAATGCTAAAGCTTGGTCCAAAGTTTTTGAATGGACGGTTGTGATTAAAAATTATTTAAAACTGATCGGATGATGAAACGGAAAAAGTTAGTTGTCATATCACATACGGAGCATTATCTTGATCTGAATGGAGTTTTGCGCGGTTGGGGTTCTACGGTAAATGAAATTAATTTTCTGGCCGACAGTTGGGAAGAAGTATATCATGTTGGGTGTCTGCACACAGGGAATGTACCTCCTAGTTCTTCGTCTTATATCAAGAAAAACATCCATTTTGTACCTATTCCTCCTTATGGGGGAAAAAGAGTATGGGATAAGTTTTTAATTCTATTCAAAATTCCTAAAATTATATATCAAGTTGTTGTTAGTATTAAAGGAGCATCTGAAGTTCAGTTGCGTTTACCTACCAGCATGGGATTGTTTTTGTTGCCTTTGTTTTCTTTTTTTATTCGAAGAAAATTCACTTTTTGGGTGAAATATGCGGGTAATTGGAAACAGGAAAATCCTCCTTTATCATATCGAATGCAACGTTGGTGGCTGATAAAAAATTATGCCAAATGCAAAGTGACCATTAACGGATTTTGGGATGATCAACCCGTTCAATGTTTGTCATTCGAAAATCCCTGTTTGACCCTTGAGGATATTGAAAAGGGATTAAGGGTTTCAGCACAAAAAGAATTTAGTCCACCGTTCATTTTTTCATTTGTTGGCCGATTGGAGACTGCAAAAGGAGTGGACAGAATTATAGAGGCATTGAAGAATGTTTCTTCTGAAATGATTGCGGAAGTTCATTTTATAGGAGATGGGAATAAAACAGATTTTTATAAAGAAAAAGCTAGTTTCTTGAATGAAAAAGTACAATTTCATGGTTTCCTTGATAAACAGGAAGTTCATCAAATTTTAGCTAAATCACATTTTTTTTTGTTACCAAGTGCATCCGAAGGCTTTCCAAAAGTTATTGCCGAAGCCGCTTGCTACGGTACCATTCCCGTGGTCTCCAATGTTAGCAGTATTCCGCACTACATAAATAGCGATAATGGTTTTTTATGGGATACCACTTCTTTTATCGCTTTCGATGAGGTTCTTTCTAAAGCAATACATACTAATCCCAAACTTCTTAAAGATAAATCGAACAGCATAGCTGAGGTAGCGGAAAGGTTTACTTTTGTAAATTATATGCATTCTTTGGATGCAATTATAAGTAAAAACAATAATTAAACAATAATTGCTAGTATGCCTAATACAGATGCTTCTTATTTAAAAATGATACTGCTCCATTTGTTTTTGGGTGTTGCCATTTTTTTGTTTCGCCCTTTATCGATTGTATATGCCGCATTATTATTCATTTTTGGATGCTACATTATTATTAAAAACAAGAATGCCAACAATGAGGTTTTGATTTGGTCGGCTTATATCGTGGCTGCTGAGGTTTTTTTGCGAATGACCAAAGGTAACATAGGGAATGAATTTGCCAAATATGGGGTCATTATTTTTATGTCCCTAGGGATGTATTTTAGTGGAATCTCAAAGAAGGCGATGCCGTATTGGATATTTCTATTGTTACTTGTACCGGGAATTGTCTTAGGGGTTTTAAATCTAGGTTTTGAAATGGATGTTCGCAAAGCTTTAGTATTTAATATTTTGGGTCCGGTTTGTTTGGGGTTGTCTTCCATCTATTGTTACGAAAGAAAAATAACATTTGATCGTTTCTTGGGAGTAATTACAGCTTTTTCTTTGCCTTTGGTTACTGTGGTATTTTACCTGTTTTTATATACACCCAGCGTGAAAGATGTAGTTACCGGAACGGCATCCAATTTTGAAACCTCAGGAGGATTTGGCCCCAATCAGGTATCGACGATATTGGGTTTAGGAATTTTTGTTTTTTTTGTGCAATTGTTGCTGAATTCCAAAAGCAGACTGCTTCAAATTGTAAATGCACTATTTGTTTTGACTTTTGCTTTTAGAGGGCTAGTGACTTTTTCTAGGGGTGGAATAATAACAGCAATGGTAATGATCTTTTTGCTTATTATGGTACTGTATTTACAGGCTAATTTTAAAACGAGACCCAAAATCGGGTTGGTTATTATGTTCTCTTGTCTTGGAGGACTGGGTGTTTGGGGTTACAGCTCCATTCAAACTGGCGGATTGATTAATAAACGGTATGCGAATGAAGATGCCTTAGGAAGAGAGAAAAAAAGCAAATTATCTGGGAGGGAGGATCTTATAGCGTCTGAACTGCAGATGTTTTTTGATAATCCTATTTTTGGAGTAGGGGTCGGAAGAAATAAAGAAATTAGGGCAGAAGAAACCGGAATAATAGCTGCTTCGCATAATGAAATTTCCAGAATGTTGGCGGAGCATGGCTCTCTTGGTTTGATTGATTTAATGATTTTGTTTTTTACTCCGTTGTTACTATTTGTAAATAATCGCCAAAATATATTGGCATTTTCTTTTGTAGCATTTTGGTTGCTGACCATCAATCATGCCGCTATGCGGATCGCCGCCCCAGCCTTCGTTTATGCACTTTCATTGTTAAAAGTGTATACTGGTGAAAGGGTAAAGGGGTGAGGAAGGCAGGGAGCAGAAGGCAGTATAGAGAATATAGATTAAAGAGTAAAGATTAAAGAAGAAAGAGTAAAGAAGAAAGAGTAAAGAATACATATTAAAGAATTTAGGGGGAGTATTATCTAAAATGAAAAGACTACTTTACATAGGGAATAAGTTATCCAAGCATGGGGTAACCCCAACCACTATTGAAATTCTTGGTCCGCTTTTGGAACAGGAGGGGTTTGCGGTATCCTATAGTTCTTCAACAAAAAACAAGGCGCTACGGTTTATTGCGATGTTGTGGAGTGTATTGCGATATAGAAAAGTGAATTGTGTATTGATAGACACTTACAGTACGTCTAATTTTTGGTATGCATTTGCCATTTCCCAGTTGTGCAGATTGTTTGGGTTAAAATACATTCCCATTTTACACGGAGGTAATTTGGCTTTTAGATTGAAGAATAACCCTAAAATTTGCAGTATGATTTTCAAACATTCTTTTCAGAATGTGGCTCCGTCTCTTTTTTTAATGGAACAATTTAAAACAGCGGGATTTGAAAATCTGATCTATATTCCTAATGCAATTGAATTAGAAAACTACCCGTTTTTGGAGAGAAAAAAAGCGGAACCCAATCTATTATGGGTGCGTTCTTTTGCTAAAATATACAACCCCACAATGGCTGTTGAAGTATTTGCCTCCATAAAAAATAAATATCCAGAAGCGACACTTTGTATGGTGGGCCCCGAAAAAGACGGAAGTTTATCGAGTGCCAAGCAGAAAGCCAAAGATTTAAAATTGGATATACTTTTTACAGGAAAATTGTCCAAACAAGATTGGATAAATAGATCTTCCGCCTATGATATTTTTATCAATACCACTCATTTTGATAACATGCCGGTGAGTGTTGTCGAAGCAATGTCTTTGGGACTGGCTGTAGTCTCTACCAATGTAGGCGGTATTCCTTTTTTGTTAGAAGATCAAAAAGAAGCAATATTAATTCCAGATAGTGATATTGAGAAAATGGTTGAGGCAATTGATAGATTAATTGAGGATTCTGAATTGGTCTGCAAAATCACTACTAATGCAAGACGAAAATCTGAACAATTCGATTGGAATGTGACTAAAAATCAATGGATGACTATTTTAAAATAAAGAAGGTTTAATTTTTATATAATAAGTAACTTGCAGCACAATTCAATTTTGAAATCAATGGATAATCAAAAAAAAATGCACTTCGAAATTTCCGAACGTAAAATTCTTTTACGGTTTTTTGATGTGTTTTTTGTTTTGTTTGGTTTGTATTTTGTCGGTTTTGTTTTTCAATTTAATTATTTTAAATTTTCGACTACGATTATCTACTGGGCCGTTGTTCTGGCTCTCTACATTAATATATTTGGAGCTATTTTTGAGATGTATAATCTTCAAGTTGCCAGTAATAATTTCCAAGTGTTACGAAGCACAATTCTAACCACTTCTACTACTGTATTATTTTATTTATTGACTCCGGTTTTTTCTCCACAATTGCCCAAAAACCGTTGGCAATTGGTTGTTTTTTATATAACCGTTTTCGTGTCACTGTATATGTGGAGAATGATTTATGTTCGGTTTTTAGCGTCGAATAGGTTTGTCCAAAATGCTGTTTTAATATGTGATAATGAACAGGTAGAAGAGCTTGTTTTAGGTTTGGAGAGTGTTGATCCTCATTATAAAATAATTGGATATGTAAATTCAGATTTTCACTCGGAAAATGAATTAGAGTATCAATATGTGAAACATATAAAAAGAGAAGATTTAACTTTATTTGTTTCCCAAAATGGGATATCGGAAATAGTAGTAGCTTCCCAACATACAGATGGAATTACTACAGATTTATACCAACAATTGCTTCACTTATTAGAATCGGGCAAGAGTATTAGAGAATATACCCATGTGTATGAAAGTAAAACACAACGTATTCCGGTTCAGTATATTTCCAGGGATTTTTATCGATTTTTTCCTTTCAGCCGCAGTAATCAGAATAAATTATACTTGTATTTCATCAGAATATTTGAGGTTGCTTTTTCATTGATTGGTTTGGGAATAGGTTTGGTTTTACTTCCTTTAATATTGATATGCAATGTTTTTTGGAACAGAGGGAAGCTGTTTTATACCCAAAAACGAGTGGGAAAAGACGGTATTGTTTTTAAGATTATTAAATTCCGTACAATGGTCCATAATGCCGAAAAAGCAGGAGCAGTTTTTGCTAAACTCAATGATTCTAGGATTACCAAATTTGGAAAATTTTTAAGAAAAACCAGAATAGATGAATTTCCTCAATTTATTAATATTCTAAAAGGGGATATGGCTGTGATTGGTCCTAGGCCTGAACGACCAGAATTTGTGAGTGAAATTGCTAAAATGATGCCATTCTATGAAACCCGTCATATTATTAAACCAGGTCTTACAGGTTGGGCTCAAGTCAATTATTCCTATGGGGAAAAATTGGAAGACAGCTTGATAAAATTGCAATACGATTTGTACTATATCAAACACAGAAGCATTTACTTGGATTTAAGTATTGCTTTTAAAACAGTTTCAACGGTTTTGTTTTATAGAGGTCAGTAAGATTAAATAATTATTGGAATACGCTTTTTATGTTTGATAGCCAATCGAGTTAAAACTACTATGTTGGTTATTAGTATAGGAGAAACGATAAGCCAATGAACTTTTGTGATGATGAAAAAGAAGTACACAGTCATCAAAAGAATATTTAAAACAGAAAGTTTGTAAGTCCATTTGGAGTTTTTTGTGCTCCAAAAATACAATACTATAAAAAGGATAGGGTTGAACAATAAAATATTGTAATTGTATCCCAATTCCTGATGGGAAGAATAGAATCCTAAAAACACAAATAGCAAACCCAATAAAGCTATAGTCATTAGATAAATATAATCAATGCTTTTCTTATTTATCAGAATTACAAATCCTAAAAGTAAAAGATAACTATAGCAGTTATTCCACCAAGAGCTTGGAATTTCCTTTTCGAAAGCTATCAATGTTTTATTTTCTTTGCATAAAGGATGGTTTTGATACTGAATGAGTTTTAAACTTTTTTGAAGCTCAAACGGTAAAAATATTTTACTTCCCATTTGGTCCACTTTTGTTCCAAAAACAATACTTGTTCCTAGTTTTTCATAAAAATGGTTATCAAAATAAGGAAACAAAATGGATCTGTAAGTTTGATCAGTATCTGTTTTTTTTGTTATTACTTTTCCATTTAATGTCTTATTGATAACATCCACTACCTTAGAAGTGCAGTTATTGTCGATGAATTTATATTGGTACAAACGTTCGTCCGACAATAGTGATTGAGATAGATTGTCAAATAATTTTTGTTTGAGAGCAAATGGAATATCTAAATCTTGTTCATAAACATCCCTTTTTTCATAATTGTATTGATTGATAAAATCAATGTATCGATTGTTTACTATGAAATAATTTAAATCGCCTTTGGTAAACTTCATTACAAAGTTGGGCGTATCAAAGTCAAAAGCACCGTAGTTATAAACCACATCCAGATTGTTGTCAATGTCGCTAACTCTTATCGCGGTGTGACCAAATAAAGAATAGGATTCATTACCAGTTCCACAAGTAAGTACGCTAATATGAGCGTTTTTGGATAATAAAACATCTTGACAGTAAGAGTTATAAATGGAACCCAACAAAAGAATACAAACGAATATTTTTTTTAATAAGGTAGCTTTCATTTTGACATTTTTTTTAATATAAATTTAAGATGTAATTTTTTCAACATTCAAAGTTAACCTCTAAAAAGGGATAAATCAATTTTCAGAGAAAATACATTGGAATACAATGCTGTACTTTGATTGCCTAATGAGGTTAATGCATAGTCAATAGCGATTCCTTTGTATTTAAATCCCAAACCAATATTAGGTTGAAATCCTATTTTTTCGCCATTATCCAATTGTGTTACATGCTGGAAATTACCAACGCCAGCTCTTAAAAAGGCAAGATCGGTATAACCGAATTCCAAACCAATCGCTGGATCTATACTAACAAAGCTACTTGAAATTAAATCATTGGTCTGTGTAAATTGCATATTCATATTGGCAGTAGCCAAAAGGCTGTAATCATCATGAAAAATAATTTTTTTTGCCACTCCTAGTTGCGCTTTAGGAAGTGTAATTTCAGTACTCTCGGGCATTTCCTGATTTTGCCCCGGAATGGCGTCAGCTATTTTTTGATAGGCTTCTTCGTTGATGTTCCAAATGTTGTAAGTTGTCGTGATATCACGAAGCATTAGTCCAAATTGCCAGTCATCCTTTTCAAATTGCAGTCCAAAATCGAAACCAAATCCCCAAGAAGTTGCAAAATCCCCAATGATTCTTCGGATAATTTTAGCATTTACTCCATATTGAAACCCTTCTATGGGTAATTTTACGGCATACGAAAATGTAAATCCATAATCGGCTGTTGAAAAAAGCTTAATTCTGTTGTAATCTATATTGCCTTCGTTATCTATTAAATCGGTGGTGTTCAAAATATCATCTACACCAAAACGAATCAACGAAATTCCCCAAGCCGTTCGGTCATCTATAGGACTGGCATAGGCTGCATAATCATATTTGGCAATATTAGCGAAGTAATTGGAATGCATTAAAGAGATTTGATTGTCTTCTAGATGAACGAGCCCTGCTGGATTCCAATAGGTCGAATTAACATCGGATGTAGAAGCGACTACAGCATTTGACATCCCTAAAGCTGCTGCGTCTACACCAATATTCATAAATTCATTCGAATATTTCCGAACGGTTTGACTACAGATTGTGTTCGCAATAAAAAGGAATAAAATGAGCTGTATTTTTTTCAAAAGATAATATTTGGAGACTTAGTGAGTTTTTAATTTTTACCAAAAATAAAGTTTTTTGATGATGTAGCTACTTCAATTCAATGAATTAATAATTTTTGTTAATAAGGAACTAAAATCTCTTAACAAAACAAGTATCACTTTCACTTATTGTATTAAATTTGTCGAGCTTATAATTCAATTTAAAAACCATGAACATCAAAAAACACATTCCAAATACAATTACTTTATTAAATCTTTTTTGTGGCTGTATCGCTGTGGTATTTGTAAGTAAAGATCAATTTGAAATGGCATTCTTTTTTGTCTGCCTCGGAATTTTTTTAGATTTTTTTGATGGTTTTTTTGCCCGTTTGTTTAAAGTGTCCGGACCATTGGGATTACAATTGGATTCTTTGGCGGATATGGTGACAAGTGGTGTGGTTCCAGGATTTGTGATGTTCAAAATGATGCAAAGTAGCTCTGTTTATATGAGTGAAGGATACCTGCAATTTTTCCCTTATTTAGGTTTTATCATTACTTTGGGATCGTGCTTTCGTTTGGCAAAATTCAACATCGACACTCGTCAAACTGATTCGTTTATAGGATTGCCAACTCCTGCGAATGCTCTTTTTATATTGAGCCTTCCTTTGGTTAAAGAATGTTATTCTGGTGAGTCATTGATGATACTTGAGATTTTGACAGAGAAATGGGTCTTGCTTTTGATATCATTGTTTAGCGCCTATATATTGAATGCAGAGATTCCTTTATTTTCCTTAAAAATAAAAAAGTTTAATTTTAAGGACAATGCACTTCAGGTAATTTTTCTGATCAGCTCTCTTTTGTTTTTGGTTTTTCTAGACTATTTGGCTATCCCATTAGTAATTATTTTCTACGTTTTACTTTCGGTAATCAACAATAAGTTTCTGAAAAAGTAATTTTTTTGGATGAAAAAAAATAGCAGAACTATGCCAAGGCGAAAACCAAAAAAGAAAAAAAACGTTTTTTCCGGAAGGTGGATTGATTTCTTTTTTATTGGAATTGTGATACTTTTTATTCTTTCAATTGCCTATCATTACCGATCAGGTTTGGCTAATTACTTGGGCTTTAAATCACATTCTAAAAGTAGCATTGATGTTTTTTCCGAGGCCAGAAATTTAAAGGTTTTAGAAAAAAAAGAGGATAAAGTAGTCGGTCTTGATGTTTCCGAATATCAGGGAAAAATCCGTTGGTCTTATGTTGATACGATTGAAAAAAAATATCCTTTGCGTTATGTTTTTATTCGGGCAACCGTTGGAAATGATAGGGTAGATAATCAATTTAAAAGAAATTGGCTTGGCGCCAAAGAAAATAAAATGATAAGAGGTGCTTATCATTATTATCGACCAAATGAAAATTCTCTTGAGCAAGCGGAACTTTTTATTAAAACCGTTAAACTGAAAAAAGGAGATCTTCCKCCMGTTTTGGATATYGAAAAACTMCCAAAAGAACAGTCTATTGAGCGATTAAAAATAGGGTTAAGACGTTGGCTGAAAGCTGTAGAATTGCATTACGGAGTAAGGCCCATAATTTATACTGGGGAGAAATACTATGACGATTTTTTGAAAGAGGAGTTTAGTGATTATCTTTTTTGGATAGCCAATTATAACTTTTATCGCGAAGAAATTCAGGAGGATTGGCTCTTTTGGCAATTTACCGAGAAAGCTAGCGTACCAGGAATTGATTGTAATGTTGATGTTAATATTTACAATGGCGATTTACAGCAGTTGGAATTTATTACTGTTGAGTAGAGGAGAAGTGTTCAGTTTTCAGTTTTTGAGTGATCAGTTATTGGTTTGTAAAAAAAATAATTGTTTTATTAATTTTATGACTTGATCACTTTTTTAAAACGTTGTTATTCATAGATTAATTCTTTGTTTTCTTCAATGGGTCGAATTAAATAGGGGTTTTTTAAGGTTTGTTCTTCTACTAAATCAATATCTAGGTGGAGTAAATTTTTTAGTTTACTTTTTAAATCAGTATAATTTAAAAAGTATAATTTAAGGTCAAAAGTTTAGAATTTTACTAAAAAATCAATGTCGCTTTTTTCATTAAAAGAAGAAGTTATTGCAGAACCAAAAAAATATAATTTTTCTACATTATGTGTCTCACATAAATTTTTAATTATTTCTTTATTTTGGTTTATTAATTGCATAAATCAAATGTGTAAAATTATTTGATTGTTTCGTGATTTTGAATATGTTGAAAAAACAGCTGTATTGGTTTGTTTTTGTCGAGTAACCTTATTTTTTTTAGTTTTTGGAAGAAAACAAAACCATTAAAATGAACAGTATGAATGTAAGACAGACCCATTTTGCTTTCTTATTGGCAAAATTGATAGTTATCCCCATCCATTCTGTTTTTTTGGGAACAAAAAGGCGATTGTCTTCTTTGTTATAATAAATGCCACCCCATTTCCATTTATTAGGGTCTTTTTTCCATTTCTCCCACGTTTCTTTATCAGGATCATTATCTTTCCAATCGTCATTATTTTTCTTTGGAATCATGGCAAAATCATTTATTGAAAAGATAATACTAAAACTCCAATTTTTTCTTTCTTAATTCGAAATTTTGACCTAGATATACACGACGCACCATTTCGTCTTCAACCAATTCTTCGGGTACACCCGCTTTTAGAATTCCTCCTTCAAACATAAGATAGGTTTTATCAGTAATGGCCAGCGTTTCCTGTACGTTATGGTCTGTTATTAAGATTCCGATGTTTTTATTTTTTAATTGGGCTACGATTCTTTGAATATCCTCTACGGCAACTGGATCGACACCCGCAAAAGGTTCGTCAAGTAAGATGAATTTTGGATCTGTGGCTAAACAACGAGCAATTTCAGTACGACGACGTTCCCCTCCTGAGAGCAAATCTCCACGGTTGGTACGAATGTGTTCCAAGCTAAATTCGGCAATTAAACTCTCCATTTTGGCTTCCTGTTGTTCTTTGGAAAGTTTAGTCAATTGCAGTACACTCAAAATATTGTCTTCGATACTTAATTTTCTAAAAACAGAAGCTTCTTGTGCCAAGTACCCAATTCCTTGTTGGGCTCTTTTGTACATTGGATAATCGGTGATATTCAAATCGTCAAGATAAATATTTCCTGAATTTGGTTTTACCAATCCTACAATCATATAAAAAGAAGTTGTTTTTCCAGCACCATTAGGTCCCAAAAGCCCAACGATTTCACCCTGGTTTACTTCTACCGAAATACCTTTTACAACAGAACGACCTTTGTAGGTTTTTATTAAATTCTCTGCTCTTAGCTTCATTTTTTTTACTTTAATTGTTTGAAATGTTTAACCGTTTAAGCATTTAATCGTTACAATTGACGATTAAACAAATCAACGAATTAACAATTATTTGGTTCCTTCTAATGCTTCCCAGAACTCGTATGCCCTACGTAAATGAGGGACTACAATTGTACCTCCCACAAGAGTTGCAATTCCCATAGCTTCCATCATTTCTTCTTTGGTCACGCCTTCTTTGTAGCTTGTTTCTAAGTGATATTTTACGCAATCATCACAACGTAAAACAGTCGAGGCCACTAGTCCTAAAAGTTCTTTGGTCTTTACATCTAGAGCTCCGGCAGCATAAGCATTGGTGTCCAGATTGAAAATACGTTTTACTATTTTATTATTGTCTGCCAATAATTTTTCGTTCATTTTAGAACGGTATTCATTGAATTCTTCTACGATATCAGACATTTTCTTTCTTTTTATTTAATGTTACAATTTTTGAAATCAAGATACTTACTTCATAAATAATCAGCATTGGAATGGCAACAATGGTTTGACTCACCACATCAGGTGGGGTAACAATTGCGGCAACAATCAAGATTATTACAACGGCATACTTCCAATATTTCCTTAAAAATTCGGGTGTTACCAGGCCTAATTTGGTTAGGAAATAAATGATTATTGGAAGTTCAAAGAACAATCCACTAGCCAAAATACTGGTTTTTACCATTCCAATATAGGAGTCCAAAGTAAATTGGTTTTTGACCATATCACTTACTGAAAACGTGGCCACAAAATTCACCGACATTGGAATAACAACATAATATCCAAATAGTACTCCTAAAAAGAAAAGCAGTGAAGAAGTAAATATAAATACTCTGGCGTTTTTCTTTTCCTTTTCATACAAAGCAGGGCTGATAAATTTCCAAACTTCCCACAAAATATAGGGGAAACTCAAAATGAAGCCGGCCAAGATACACATCCAAACAAAAATATTTACCTGTCCCTCCATTTCAGTGTTCTGAATGATAAAAGGCATTTCGGTTATACAAATGCTATCAGCAAAACCCAATTGATGTGATAATTCACAAAAATAACGGTAGGTAAAAAAGGTGGGTCTTGTTGGTCCAAATATAATGGTGTCAAACAAGTAATCACTAATAAAATAGGTTACACATGCCATGATTATCACAGCTGTTGTACTTCTAACTAAAAGCCATCTTAACTCTTCAAGATGGTCTAAAAAGGACATTTCGCCTAGGTTTTTCTTTGCCATTATACGATTCCTTCTTTTAAAATGTCATGCAAATGTAATACGCCTTTGTATTCTCCGTTGTCAACAACGATTAATTGTGTGATAGAGAAATCTTCCATAATGTTGAAGGCATCTACTACCATATCTGTTGATTGTACTGTTTTTGGGTTTTTCGTCATAATGTCTTTAGCGGTCAATTCGGCAAAAGTATCTCTGTCGTTTAGCATTCTTCGAATATCTCCGTCGGTAATTATTCCGATTACCTTGTTGTTTTCTACTACAGCTGTTACACCCAAACGTTTTTCTGAAATTTCGAAAATTGCTTTTTTAATTGAAGTTTCAGGACCTACTTCTGGTTTTAGTGTATGTTCAAGCATATCTTTTACGCGAAGTAATAATTTTTTACCTAAAGCACCACCTGGATGATAAACAGCAAAATCTTCGGCTTTAAAATCTCTCATTTCCATTAGACATACTACAATGGCATCACCCATTACTAATTGTGCTGTAGTACTGTTTGTAGGCGCAAGATTCAATGGGCAAGATTCAGAATCAACGGTTGTATTCAAAACATAATGAGAACCTTTGGCCAAAAAGGAAGTCATATTTCCTGTCATCCCTATTAATTTATTGCCAAAACGAGTCAAAAGTGGAACCAATGATTTGATTTCTGGACTATTACCGCTTTTGGAAATGCAAATGATAACATCGTCTTTTTGAATCATCCCTAAATCCCCATGAATCGCTTCGGAAGCATGCAAAAATAAAGAAGGTGTTCCGGTTGAATTGAATGAGGCTACCATCTTTTGAGCAATAATGGCACTTTTGCCAATTCCTGTAACAACTAGCCTTCCTTTGGAATTGTAGATACACTGTACCGCTTCGGCAAAAGTATCATCGATGAAATCAATTAATTTTGCAATAGATTGGCTTTCAGATTCAATAGTTTTCTTGGCATTGGCCAGTATATTTTCCTTTGTAATCAAAACTGATAATTTTAAATTTGTAAGTCTAAAAGAAAGTTGTATCTTTATGTTCCGCAAATTTATATAAAATACCACATATTAAAGAATGAATTCAAACGAAATTGACATACACAAAGAATTAAAGAAATATTTTGGCTTTAGCCAATTCAAAGGCCTGCAAGAAAAAGTAATAACGAGTTTGCTTAATAAACAAAATACATTTGTTATTATGCCAACAGGAGGAGGAAAATCACTTTGTTATCAATTGCCTGCTTTAGTCCAAGATGGGACTGCAATCGTCGTCTCTCCTTTGATAGCATTAATGAAAAATCAAGTAGATGCTATCAGAAGTCTTTCTTCCGAAAATGGAATTGCCCATGTTTTAAATTCCTCTCTTACCAAAACAGAAATTGCTCAAGTAAAGGCCGATATTTCAGCGGGTATTACAAAATTATTATATGTAGCTCCTGAATCCTTGACCAAAGAGGAATATGTGAATTTTCTTCAAACAGTGCCTCTTTCATTTGTAGCAATTGATGAAGCACACTGTATTTCAGAATGGGGTCACGATTTTAGACCGGAATATCGAAATCTAAAAAATATCATTAAGCAATTGGGCGAAGTTCCTATTATTGGACTTACCGCCACGGCTACTCCAAAAGTGCAGGAGGATATTTTGAAGAATTTAGAAATGGCCAACGCGACTACATTTAAAGCGTCATTTAATAGAGCTAATTTGTTTTATGAAGTTCGTACCAAAACAAAAAATATTGAATCGGATATCATTCGGTTTATAAAACAACATAAAGGGAAATCTGGAATTATTTACTGTTTAAGTCGTAAAAAGGTAGAAGCAATTGCCGAAGTTTTACAAGTAAACGGAATAAGTGCCGTTCCTTATCACGCAGGATTGGATGCCAAAACACGTGCCAAACATCAGGACATGTTTTTGATGGAAGATGTAGAAGTTGTAGTGGCAACGATCGCATTCGGAATGGGAATCGATAAGCCCGATGTACGTTTTGTTATCCATCACGATATCCCAAAATCATTAGAAAGCTATTATCAAGAAACGGGAAGAGCCGGTCGAGATGGTGGCGAAGGACATTGCTTAGCTTATTATTCTTATAAAGATGTTGAGAAATTAGAAAAATTTCTATCTGGAAAACCAGTGGCCGAGCAAGAAATAGGCTTTGCTTTATTGCATGAAGTTGTAGCTTACGCCGAAACATCGATGTCGAGACGTAAATTCTTATTGCATTATTTTGGAGAGGAATTTGACAGCGAAACTGGTGAAGGAGCTGATATGGATGACAATATCCGTAATCCAAAAACAAAAGTGGAAGCCAAAGATGAGGTGATTAAGCTATTGGAAGTTGTCAAGAAAACCAAACATATATACAAATCAAAAGAGATAGTTTTTACTTTAATTGGTCGTGTGAATGCAGTTATCAATGCCCATAAAACAGACTCTCAGTCCTTTTTTGGATCAGGTTCTAATCATGATGAGAAATTTTGGATGGCATTATTGCGACAAGTACTTGTTGCAGGTTTATTGTCTAAAGATATAGAAACCTATGGTATTATAGAGATTACGAAGGAAGGGTTGGCCTTTATGAAAAATCCAGAATCTTTCATGATGTCTGAAGACCACGAATACAATGAGTCTGAAGATGAAGCTATAGTAACAGCTGCAAAATCATCTGGAACTGCCGATGAATTATTGATGGCAATGTTGCGCGAGTTGCGTAAAAAAGTGGCTAAAAAATTAGGTGTTCCTCCATTTGTGGTTTTTCAAGATCCTTCTTTGGAAGATATGGCTTTGAAATACCCAATTTCTCAAGCTGAGTTGATTAATATTCACGGTGTTGGGGAAGGAAAAGCAAAAAAATATGGTAAAGAATTTATTGAGTTAATCAACCGTTACGTTGAAGAGAACGATATTATTCGTCCTGATGATTTGGTTGTAAAATCTACCGGAGTTAACTCAATCAATAAATTATACATTATTCAAAATATCGACAGAAAGTTGGCTTTGACGGATATCGCTTCCGCAAAAGGGTTGAAAATGGACGATTTAATCAAAGAAATGGAACAAATTGTTTATTCGGGAACCAAATTGAATATCAAATATTGGATAGACGAAATGTTGGATGACGATCAACAAGAAGAAATTCATGAGTATTTTATGGAATCCGAATCCGATAATATAGAGAAAGCGCTAAAAGAATTTGATGGTGACTATGATTTGGATGAATTACGCTTAATGCGAATAAAATTCATTAGCGAAGTGGCTAATTAGTTAGCAGAATATAGAATGCAGATTATAGAAAAAAATCCCATTTCATAGAGATGGGATTTTTTTGTTTTCTGCATAACTGAAGTCTGCTTTTTGCTATCTGATTACTGATAAACTTCCCCACGGTGCGGTTTCAATGCATCGCGTACTTGAATCATATTTTCGTCGGTTACTACCATATAAGCAATCGCGTACATTTCATCCAAGATTTGAAATCCAGTAATGTTTAGTGGTAATTTTTCAATGGCGATGAATTCTTTCAGATGAATTTCGTGATGTTCGGCTGTTTTTGCAGAAGCAGGACCACGAAAATCCCATATTAGTTTTATTTTTCTGGACATTATTTTATAGGTGCAAAGTTTCAAAGAAGCAAAGGTACAAAGTCTATTTTGAAAATGGATTTTATATTAAAGAACTAATTTCATTTCAAAATGTTATTTTTGCATGTTCTTTTCATAAAAAGAAAAGCTAATAGAATAAATAAGATACAATGCCAAGAGAACTTTTACTTCAAGTAACACCAGAAATAGCTTCAAACGAAATGTTGTTGAGCGACTATTTGTCCAAACAGATAAAAGTTTCTGCAAATGAGATTCAGCATGTTGCAATTTTGAAACGATCCATTGATGCGCGTCAAAAAGCGATCAAAATCAATTTGAAAGTTTCAATTTATTTGAAAGGAGAACCTTTTCAGGAGCATAAAATAGAACTTCCCGATTATAAAAACGTCTCAGCTGCCCAAGAAGTTATTGTTGTAGGTGCAGGACCAGCGGGGCTTTTTGCCGCTTTGCAATTAATTGAGTTGGGTTTGAAACCAATAGTAATTGAACGCGGAAAAGACGTTCGTGGTCGTCGTCGCGATTTGAAAGCTATTAATAGAGATCATATTGTTGACGAGGATTCCAATTATTGTTTTGGAGAAGGAGGGGCAGGAACCTATTCTGACGGAAAATTATATACACGTTCCAAAAAACGAGGTGATGTCACTCGAATATTAGAGTTACTTGTCGCCTTTGGAGCTACTGGAGATATATTGGTAGATGCCCATCCGCATATTGGGACAAACAAATTACCTCAAATTATACAAGATATTAGAGAGAAAATTATCGAATGTGGTGGGCAAGTTTTGTTCGAAACCCGTTTGACCGATATTTTGATAAAAAATAATGAAGTGCAAGGAATTGTAACCCAAAGTGGAGATACGATTTTAGCAAATAAATTAATTCTGGCGACAGGACATTCAGCTCGTGACATATTTGAATTGTTGGATAAAAAGAAAGTGCTTATTGAAGCAAAACCTTTTGCGTTGGGTGTAAGAGCCGAGCATCCACAATCGTTGATCGACAGTATTCAGTACAGTTGTGATTATCGCGGGGAGCATTTACCGCCCGCACCATATTCTATAGTGAAACAGGTTAATGGTCGCGGAATGTATTCGTTTTGTATGTGTCCGGGAGGAGTAATCGCACCTTGCGCTACCAGCCCAGGAGAAGTTGTAACCAATGGCTGGTCACCATCCAAAAGAGACCAAGCAACAGCCAATTCCGGAATTGTAATAGAATTGAAATTGGAAGATTTCAAACCTTTTGCAAAATTTGGAGCTTTGGCAGGAATGGAATTTCAAAAAAGTATCGAACAAAAAGCATGGCATTTGGCTGGGGAAACACAAAAAGTACCAGCACAACGAATGGTTGATTTTACACAAAATAAAGTTTCTTCTAGTATACCAAAAACGTCATATGTTCCAGGGACTACTTCCGTAGAAATGGGACAGGTGTTTCCGGGATTTTTATCCCAAATATTGAGGGAAGGATTTACCGAATTTGGAAAGTCCATGAGAGGCTACTTGACAAACGAAGCTATTCTGCATGCACCAGAATCCAGAACTTCCTCACCTGTTCGTATTCCTAGAGATGCAATTTCCTATGAGCACTTACAGATAAAAGGATTGTATCCTTGTGGAGAAGGGGCAGGTTATGCTGGTGGAATTATTTCTGCCGCCATTGATGGAGAAAAATGTGCTTTGAAAATTGCCGAAGCTTTGAAAGAATAAAGTTTGGTTTTTGCTGATCATTCACTCCATTCATCAAAAAATCTAAATTGCCTCCAGCTTTGAATTGCCTCCAGCTTTGAATTGCCTCCAGCTTTAGCTGGAGGAACAAAATTGAAAATTAGTGAAATGAAGTTTTTTTAAGGAATCAATATGATTTTCCCAGTGCTTTTTCGGCTTTCCAGATAATCATGGGCCAATTTCCCTTCGGATAATTTGAAAATTGTGGGTGCTGCAATAGTTATATCTCCATTGGTAATCCAATCAAATAATCGATGGGCTCTTTTGATGCGTTCTTCTTTAGAAATCAAATAGCTCCATAAATCGCCACCGGTCAGTGTTTTGGAAGTGTCCATCAGCATTCGTGGGTTTACGAATTCGGGATCACCACCTGCCATTCCAAAAAACACGACTTGTCCGCACATTTTGGTTACTTCAAAACTATCAGTCAAAGTACTGCCAATACTGTCGTAAACGGCATCCACACCATTTGGACAAAAATCAATTACTTGTTTTTTCCAATCTTCAGAATATAGAAAAACAGCGTCGGCTCCATTTTGTTTTGAAACTTTAGCCTTATCAGGAGAAGAGGTTAGTCCAATAACTCTAACACCTAAAAGTTTACTGATTTGCGTCAAGAATTGTCCGACTCCTCCGGCCGAAGCATGAACCAATACGGTTTCTCCTTTTTGAGTTTTATGACTGTCGGTTGCCAAATAATGTGCGGTCAAACCCTGTAATAAAATGGTAGCTGCGGTTTCAAAAGAGATACTCTCCGGCATTGGGATTACATGGTCAAGAGGAACGGCAACCAACTCGGCATTGGCAAAAGGAACATCGGCAAATGCTACTCTGTCACCAATTTTAAAATCTGAATTTCCATTGGTTTTCACCACAATTCCAGCGCCTTCATAGCCAGCAATAAACGGAGGATTTCCTTTGAGGTGGTAATTTCCTTTGCGCCTGTAAACATCGGCAAAGTTGAGACCAATCGCTTTCATTTCGACCAATATTTCACCTGATTTTAATTCTGGTGAGGGGATTTCTATATATTCAAGTACATCGGAATTTCCAAATTTGGAGAAGGTAAGTGCTTTCATTTTTTTATTTTTTGAAGGTACAAAGAAAGCTAAATTTTAAGAGTTAATGAGCGCTTGGAATGTTATAAAAATGAAATTAATGGTCATAACTTATCATTCTTGAAACTTTCCATTGGTTGTCCACTTTTTTCCAAATTGCGACAAATTTAAAGGTTCCTACTTCCTCTTTTCCGTTTTCCATATGTCGAAATTGATGAGTGGCTATTTCGATTGCTCCAAAATCTTTTATGGGATGTACTTCAAGACTACCTTTGACTAATTGACGAGTCAGTTTGTTCTCGTTTTTAAACATTTTTTCAAAATTGCTAAAAACGGTTTCATAGGAAAGTAGTCCTCCATTGTCTTGGTACCATTCCAAATCTTCGGTAAACAAGGGTTTGAATTTGGCCATATCTTTTGCATTGAATGCATCAAAAAGATTGGTATCCATTGTTGCAATTTCAGTATACAATTCTTGCGAAGTTGGAGCTACTTTTTTTTCTTGGGCTTGAGTGATGCTTATAACTGCTAAGAATAGAAAAACTGTACAAAATATTAGTGGTTGTTGGGATTTACGCTTCATTGTTTTTTTTATTTAAAGTTATTTATTCCTTCTTTAATGCCAATAACCAATTCTTTAATGCTATATCAACTCCATTTGTCCAACCAAAGCCATCTTGATTGGTATAATTTCCACCACCTCCAGGTAAATCTAAATCTACGACATTGTATTTTTCCATCATTTTTCCTTCGGCTAAATATTCTTTTTCATTGAGTGCAAGCCATCTTTTTGTAATGGTTTTGGCTAATTCTATATGTCCGTATCGAGCTAGTCCCATTACAGTTAAATATTGAAGAGGAGCCCAGCCGTTTGGTGCATCCCATTGTTCTCCAGTTGTATTCAAAGTGGTTACTACACCGCCTTTCATCAGGAATTTATCTTGTATTGTTTTGGCAACTTGATTGGCTTGTCGTTGCGATGCAATACCAAAAAATAACGGATATACAGTTGCCAATGATAGTACTGAGTTCTGTTTTTGGGTTACAAAATTATAATCATTGAAAACATTTTCTTTTGCAGACCAGCAATATTTAAGAATGGCTTTTTTTCTTGATTCGGCTAATGTTTCGTATTTTTTGGTTTTTTCAGAATTGGATTGAAATTGGTATAAAGCGGCAATTTCTTTTTCGCAATTGTATAATAAACTGTTTAGACAAACCGGAATGAAGTTCTCACACTGAACGGTGGTTCTGTTTTTTTCGTCAGCAAACCATCGACTGCTAAAGTCCCAGCCCGATTCACAAGCGGCACGTAAATTTTGATGAAATGCAGGTCGTAATTCTTCATTCAAAGCCAATGACCATTTGTGTTCTTTATCATAGGCTTCGGCTCTTGGTGTGGTGAGAGTCCCTGAATATTTGTTCAAAATGGTTCCATTTACCCAAACGGATTTGTTTACTGCAATTTTCGATTGTGATACATTTTTAGCGTCAGTTGTCCAATATTGATATTCTTTTTCTAATGCTGGTAAAAATTCTATAACAGAATTAATACCGTGTTTTTGGGAATATACTTTAATCATTTCCGCAAAAAATGGAGGTTGAGAGCGCGACAAAAAATACGTTCGATTACCGTTAGGGATATGCCCATAAGTTTCGACTAAATAAGCAAAGTTGTGAATCATATCAAGAGCTAATTCATCTTGATTGCTTTGCAATAGCCCTATTATTGTGAAGTAGCTATCCCAATAAAACATCTCTCTAAAACGACCGCCAGGAACGACAAAAGGATAGGGAAGACTAATTAATGTGGTGTATTCGTCATCAGATTTTGATTCTCTTACTAGATTTGGCCAGTGATTTTGCAAATGTAAAATCATATTTTTATTGGTGTCAATGACAGTTGGAGGAATGCTTGGTGGGAGAGTAAAATTTTGCTGAATGAATTCTTTTAAAATAAAAGAATTGGAAATTTTTTCTTTTTGGTATTTGCTTAAGATTTCTGCTGGGTCTTCATTGGGAACACAATCCACAAAGGTTTTGGAGTCAGGAAATATATGTTCTTTTTGTACGGTAATGAATAATTCGCCCAAATCGCGGTCAGGAATATAAGCTACTATTCTGTTTTTTTCTTTAATTGAATTCTGTGAAAAACAATTTTGGATACAGCAATAAAGCAATACAATGAACAGTATGGAACGGCTTATACTCATGGGTTATTTACTTGTGAAATTAAACTAAATATATAAAAATATCGGTAACTATTTGCCTTGTTGGAGAATAAGTTGGTTTGCTAGTGCTATATCAAATAAATTGTTTTCTTGTGTTTCCAAGAAATAATCCAATTGCCATTTTTGCGTTTTTTGGGCTTGTTTATTGGTTGTTATGTCCCAAGGTGGATAAACTCGAATGGCGCGTTTACCTTCTTTTTTATCTGATACGATTTCTTTGCTTATCAAAATTGATTTAGGAAAAACAAATAACCCAAAGTGATTATCTTTTCGTGTGCTGACAATAAATAAGTCAATTGAATCGGTAGAATCAAAAGGCTGAATTGGACCTTGATTTATTCTTTTCCAAAGCGTAACAAATTGCCCTGTTTTGGTTGGGGTGATTTTTGCAGTTCGGAAAAGAATGTTTAAATTATTTAAGATGAAAGTACAGGCTCCATATTCAGAACTTTCAGCTTCAAGAGTGAGTTGGGTGATTTTGAAATTACAATTGCCAGAAAGTATTTCTCGGATTAATATTAAATCTTTCGAAATACCTTTTGGAGTAATTTGAGCTGTCAAATCATTTTTATGTAAATTCATTCTATTTGTTAAAGATGTAAGAAAAGTACAAAAGTTAATTTAGTTTTACAGATTAACTACACTCCATTTTATTACTATTTTTTACTGTTTTTCGCATTCATATTCATATAGTCAATCGTTAATTCAGACATTGCTTTCATCCCTAATACAAAGCCACTTTCGTCGATATAAAAATCAGGTGTGTGATGACCGGCAGTTTCTGAAGCTTGCTTTCCTTTTGGCATTCCACCCAAAAAAATGAACAATCCTGGAACTTTTGCTTGGTAAAAAGAAAAGTCCTCAGCTCCTGTTACTGCTGTTGTCAATATTACATTTTCTTTTCCAGCTACATTTTCTAATGTCGGTAACATATTTTGTGTTAATGTGGGGTCGTTATAAGTAATTAATGTTTTTTTAGTAATAGAAACATCTGCGGTTGCTCCTGCACTTTCGGCAATATTGGTTGAAATTTGTTTTATTCTGGAATGTATTAAATCTTGTGTTTTGCTATCCAATGTACGAATGGTACCGTTCATTATAAGTTCTTCAGGGATAATGTTACTTCGAACTCCTGCATTTATTTGCCCAACACTAACAACTGCTGCAGATTCTGTAAGCTCTACATTACGACTTACTATAGTTTGTAAGCCTAAAATAATTTGTGAAGCGGTGACAATTGGATCGATCGACATCCAAGGATATGCGCCGTGAGATTGCTTTCCTTTTACTTTTATTGTAAACCAATCTGAAGATGCCATAGTTCCTTTTGGGCGGTATTTTATTTTTCCAACCTCGGTTTGAGCATTGATATGCAGTCCAAAGATAACATCTACTTTGGGGTTTTCAAGAACACCTTCTTTGACCATTAGTTCTGCTCCTCCTTCTTCACCTTCAGGAGGTCCTTCTTCTGCAGGTTGGAAAATAAATTTCACAGTACCATGTAACTCATCTTTAATTGATGCCAAAATTTCGGCAGTTCCCATCAAAATGGCAATATGAGAATCATGACCACAAGCATGCATTATGTTTACGGTTTTTCCGTTATAGTCTGCTTCGGCTTTTGATGCAAAAGGAATATCTACTCTTTCCTTTACTGGTAGAGCATCCATATCAGCTCTTAGTGCAACAACAGGACCTGGTTTTCCACCTCTTAAAATACCTACTACTCCTGTTTTTGCTACCCCTGTTTGGACTTCGATTCCTAAAGAACGAAGGTGAGAGGCTATTTTTTCAGCAGTTTTGAATTCTCTGTTTCCTAACTCTGGGTTTTGATGAAAATCCCTGCGCCAAGCAATGACTTTAGATTCTAATGAGTTGGCTTTTTGTGAAACTTTTACTTTTAAGTTCGTGTTTTGTGTAAATGCTATCCCATTTATGAATAAAAAGATGGCAATGAGTTTGTTTTTTTTCATTCTTTATAATGGATTTTTTTATTTGGTTAATGCTAGTTTTAATGTATTATCACCCAAATATAAATCTTTAAATTGGATTGATATAAAACAAATGGTTTGATATAAAAAAAACCGTCTGTTTTATAACAAGACGGTTTCTATTTTAGTTTTTGCTTTTCAGTTTGTCTTTAAAAACTTTCTCAAATTTTTCAAGTTTTGGTTGTATGACCATTTGGCAATACGGCTGGTTTTTATTATTGGCATAATAATTTTGATGGTAATCTTCAGCTTTGTAAAACTTCGTGAAGGGTTCTATAGTAGTCACGATAGGATTATCAAACGCTTTAGCTTTTTTTAATTCGGCAATTATAGATTGTGCTTCTTGTTTTTGTTCTTCATTATTGTAAAAAATTACAGAACGGTATTGTGTTCCTCTATCGGCACCTTGTCTATTAAGTGTTGTTGGGTCATGAACGGTGAAGAATACCTTGAAAATTTCATCAAGATTGGTCACGTTTTTGTCAAAAGTAATTTGAACTACTTCAGCATGACCAGTAGTTCCAGAACAAACTTCTTCATAGCTGGGATTTGCAATTTTTCCTCCTGAAAAACCTGAAACTACAGATTTTACTCCTTTCAAGTTTTCGTAAACAGCCTCTACGCACCAGTAGCATCCTCCGCCAAGTGTTATGGTTTCAAAATTAGATTGTGTCATTTTTTTAGTTGTATTATTGTTTTGAGAAAATAGTGTCCCGGTAAATAGCAAACAGGCTAAAATTATTGTTTTCATTTTTATAAAATTTGAGTTTTATTTAGCATCTGGAACAAAATCAAGAGCTATGGAATTCATGCAATATCTTTTGCCCGTTGGAGCAGGGCCATCATCAAATAAATGTCCTAAATGTCCGCCACATCTTCCACAAAGAGCTTCTATTCTTTCCATTCCGATAGAATTATCGTTTTTAAATACGATACTTTTTTTGTTTTCTTGTTCAAAAAAACTTGGCCAGCCACAACTACTGGAAAATTTGGCTCCCGAACGAAAAAGGAGGTTGCCACAAGCTGCACAATAATAGGTTCCTTTTTCGTCTGTGTTCCAATATTTGCCAGTAAATGCTCTTTCGGTATCGGCTTTGCGAGAAACTTGATAAACGTCTTCTGGTAGAATTTTTTTCCACTCGGCATCGGTCAAATTCAGTTTTGTAGTGTCGGTATGTGAGTAATATGGATTTCCAGGTTTACTTTGATATGTTTCAACCGAAGCCATCGCATTACTCTTCGTTTCTTTACTTTGTCCACAAGCTTGAAAAACAAATAGTGGAAGCAGTAGTAAAATGCAAAAAAAAGATGTTGTTTTCATTAGAAGTTAAATTTGTTTTTTAATTGAAAATGGTATCGTCATTCTTCAATTTTAATTTGTGACTTTTGAATCATGACGATTTCAAGGTGTTTGTTTTTATACCCAAATGTAAAGGACAAATAACAATCAAAATGTCGGGTATTTTACAATTCAATTTCTATTTATAGAATTTTTAACTATTGTTAGTTACGTTAAAAACGACTTTTTGGTTTTAAAAAAAATAATTAGATGAAGTTTTTTCTATAAACCAATGCGCATATTGATTAAATGTTTTTTGAACCCTACCTTTTCGTATGCTCTTATTGCCGAAGGATTATCATTATAGACATCCAATCGCATTTCAAATATATCTCGGGAGCGAACCCACTTGCTCAGTGCTTCAATAATCTGGGTATTTACTCCTTTTCCTCTGTGGTCTGGATGTGTAAACATAAAACCCAAATAGGCAAACAATGAATGATTTAAATATGGTTTTGCGTTCTCTATTCTGGCGTATCCAGAGCCTATTATTTGTTTATCCAAAACGGCAACAACGACTTCTATATCGGTAGCCGAAATCATTTTTTCTATGTTGTAATAACTTATTTTCCCTTCTTTCAATGTTGGGTCAAATGGACGTTCGGCGGCGATAATTCCTTGTTCAAATTCAAGGAGTATAGCTAGATCATCTAGGGTAGCTTTTCGTGTATAAATCATTGTGTTGCGACTGAATTTTATAGTATCAAATATACAAAAAGGAAATGTAGAATTTCTAGGGTTAGAATTCCAAGATTTATGAAAAGAATATCTTCAACAAAAAGCAAAAGAATGTTAAAGCCTTTGGGAAGCACATCTTTTTTGTACTTTTGTTCTATTAATAGATTATATGGAAGAAGAACAAGTAATATTAGTAAATGAATTAGATGAACAAATTGGTTTAATGGCCAAATTGGAAGCACATGAAAAAGCCATTTTACATCGTGCTTTCTCAGTTTTTGTTCTAAATGATAAAAATGAAATTATGCTCCAACAAAGAGCACATCAAAAATACCATTCCCCTTTATTATGGACGAATACTTGCTGTAGTCATCAGCGAGACGGTGAAACAAATATTCAAGCCGGTAGCCGTAGATTGTATGAGGAAATGGGCTTTAAGACGGAGTTAAAAGAACTTTTTAATTTTATTTACAAAGCTCCTTTTGATAATGGTTTGACTGAGCATGAGCTTGATCATGTAATGATTGGCTATTACAATGAGGAACCTATGATTAATCCCGAAGAAGTTGAAGATTGGAAATGGATGAAAATTGAAGATATACAAAGTGATATGCTTTTAAATCCAGAAATTTACACCGTTTGGTTCAAAATTATTTTTGATGAATTTTATCATTTTCTGGAAGAGCATACAATATAAGATTGCATATTTTAGATTTGCTTCGCCTGTTCGATGTCGCTCGGGTCAAAATGTAGAAATCAAAAATTTTAACTCCTAAACCTCAAAATTCCCTATGAGAGTAACCATATCCAGAAAAGCTCATTTTAATGCAGCCCATCGTTTGTATCGAAAAGATTGGACTTTCGAACAAAATGATGCCGTCTTTGGCAAATGCAATAATCCTAATTTTCACGGACACAACTATGAATTAATAGTTAGTGTTACGGGGGAAATAGACAAAGAAACAGGCTATGTTATGGATGTGAAATTTTTAACCGATATTATTAAGGAAGAGGTTGAGGATCAATTTGACCATAAAAATTTGAATTTGGATGTACCCGAATTTCTAGATTTAAACCCCACTGCAGAAAATATTGTAGTGGTGATTTGGAATAAAATACGTAAAAAAGTAAAATTGGATTTGGATTTGGAAGTGGTTCTTTATGAAACACCACGCAATTTTGTAACCTATAAAGGAGAATAATGGAATTGAAAGTAGGAGATAAAATTCCAAATTTTAAGGCAAAAGACACCAATGGGAATGACTTTGACAGTCAGGAAATAATTGGGCAAAAACCATTAGTTATTTATTTTTATCCAAAAGATAATACACCCGGATGTACAGTTCAAGCCTGTAGTTTTAGAGATCAATATGAAGATTTTAAAGATTTGGGTGCCGAAGTAATCGGAATTAGCAGCGATAGTATTGAGTCACATCAAAAATTTAGCCAACAATACAACTTGCCTTTTATTCTTTTGTCGGATACGGATAAGAAGATAAGGAAACTTTTTGGAGTGCCTTCCGGTTTGTTTGGGATATTGCCGGGCAGAGTTACTTATGTTGCCGACAAAACCGGAACAGTCATCATGGTATTTGACAGTATGATGGCTAAACTGCATATTCCAAAAGCTCTTGAAGCGATTAAAAAATTACAGTAAAAAATTGACAAAATAGTATTACTGTTTGATTATAAAAGTGTTGAAATTTGCAAATAAAAAATATGAACTCAAAAATATATCCGTTACAGTTTGATGCAATCTTGAAAGAAAGAATTTGGGGTGGGGAAAAACTAAAAACAATTTTGAACAAACCAATTACATCTAGTATTACTGGGGAAAGTTGGGAGTTGTCCACCGTTGAAGGAGATGTAAGCGTTGTTGCAAATGGTGATTATAAAGGAAAAGCATTGACAGAATTAATCAATGAATTTCCAAATGAAATTCTAGGAACAGCGGTTTATAAAAGATTTGGGAATCAATTTCCTTTACTTTTTAAATACTTGGATGCCCGTGAAGATTTATCGATCCAAGTGCATCCCAATGATGAATTGGCTAAAGCAAGACATAATTCTTTTGGGAAAACCGAAATGTGGTATGTTATGCAGGCTGATACCGATGCTAGAATTATTGTAGGATTCAAGCATGATTCCAATTCTAAAGAATATGTTGAACATCTTAGTAATAAAACGTTGATTGATATATTGGATACCGTAAAAGCAAAACCAGGAGATGTTTTTTTCTTGGAAACGGGAACGGTTCACGCTATTGGTGCTGGATTGGTCATAGCCGAAATACAACAAACTTCTGATATTACTTATCGTTTATATGATTTTGATCGAAAAGACGCTCAGGGAAATACTAGGGAACTTCATGCAGATTTGGCTTTGGATGCCATAAATTACAAAAAAGTCGACACCTATAAAGAATATACCAAAGAGGTAAATAAATCGAATACAGTAGTTGACTGCCCATACTTTACCACTAATTTTATTCCACTTGAAAATGAGAAAAATGTTCTGAATTCCGGGACTTCTTTTGTGGTATATATGTGTGCGGAAGGTTCTTTTGAAATTGATTACGATGGTGTAATTTATCAATATAAAAAAGGGGATACAGTTCTAGTTCCTGCTGCGATGAAGAATTATAATTTGAAGGGAAAAGCTTCTATTTTAGAAATTTACATTTCATAGTTGGGAATAGAAAGATTATGTGTACTTTTGCAAACGCAAATTAAATAAAAAATAAAATGGCAAACGTTAAGAATTTAAAGAAAGACATCAACTACGTTTTAGGAGATATTATTGAAGCAGTTTACTTGTTTGAAATTTCTACAACAGGAAAACCTACTGAAGAAACGAATGCATTGATTGACGAAGCTATCGCTGCTTTTGATGTTTTGATCACTAAAGTGAATGCTAAAAATGTTGAAAACAAAAAAGCACATTTCAAACAAATAAATGTAGAATTGGAACAAACTGCTAATCAATTGATTGGTAAAATCAACGATTTGCAGTAAAAAAAAGGGCAAAAAAAGTTTGAATTTATTTTGGAAAAACGAAATTCAGACTTATATTTGCACCCGTAATGAGTCGCCAGCGTAGCTCAGTTGGCTAGAGCAGCTGATTTGTAATCAGCAGGTCGTGGGTTCGAGTCCCTCCGCCGGCTCTTTAAAAAAAACCATCTATTCATTTAGATGGTTTTTTATTTAAGTTGACACATTACAAAATATATTGAGTCCGCCAGCGTAGCTCAGTTGGCTAGAGCAGCTGATTTGTAATCAGCAGGTCGTGGGTTCGAGTCCCTCCGCCGGCTCTTTAGTAAAACCATCTAACTTTTGTTAGGTGGTTTTTTTGTTTTATGACTGTTTATGATTTTAGTCAATTTCTAAAGGTCACATATTCATACAGTACTAATGGTTATTTTTATATTTTTTTTCTTTACTTTATAATTACTAAAATTCAAGAACTTCAAATTATTGTTGTTGCAACAGTTGCAGGGATTGTTATAAATTAATACTATGAACAGAAAAGATTTTTTAAAATCGAGTACTTTATTTGGCGCAGCGGCATTAGTGCTTCCTACGACCAATGCGTTTGCTGAAAATTTAGCCGATAATTCAATTGACAAATTGGTGGATGTTAATGGTAATTATATTCAGCAAACTTTGCCATACAGCGAAAATTTTCTAGAACCCTATATGGATGCAGAAACCTTGCATTTGCATTATACTTTTCATCATGGTGGAGCAGTAAAAGGAGCTAACAAGGATTTACAAATGATAAAAAAGGCATTAGACGAAAACAATTTGGAAACAGTTGATTTTTGGACGAAAAAGTTATCTTATCATTTTTCATCTCATATATTACATTCTATATTTTGGACAAATCTCACTAATAAAAGCAATTTGCCTCAAGGAGATTTATTAAAGCGAATTGAGAAAAGTTTTGGAAGTTTCGATCGACTTAAAGTATTGATTGCTGCAACTGCCAAAAATGTAGATGGTAATGGTTGGGGGATATTAGCTTATCAACCTTACAGTGATAGCTTAGTAATCTTGCAATGCGAAAACCACGAAAAACTTACACAATGGGGAGCGATTCCATTATTGGTTATTGATGTTTGGGAACATGCCTATTATTTGAAATACAAAAACAAGCGTACTGATTTTGTTGATGCACTTTTTAATATTATCAATTGGGATAATGTGGCATTGCGATTGAACGATGCCTTGAAATTAACTAGATAGTATATTTAAAGGTTGAATATTTTATTTCAAAAAGGATATTTGTTGCAATAGACAAATATCCTTTTTTGTTTTAAATAGAATTTGATTTCTTTCACTATTGTTGTTGATTCCTATTGGTTCGCGAGAGGGATAGAAGCTAGCTACCGAAGTAGCGTGGATAGCCCGACCGTATTTTTGGAAAGGGCCGTATAAGCGAAAAAGTGGATTTGGCCCTTCCCGAAAATGGGGTCTCGCCCAAATGAGTTTTGATGAACTGATGAAGTAAATCTTTGTTGAATTATGGATACAAAAAAACCGCCTTGATAGGCGGTTTCGATTTATAAAATAAAGTTGAATTATTTTGCTTCAGTCTCTTTTATGGCATTAACGTATTTAGTCAGTTTTTTACCATAAAGAGACTTGGCTACTTTTGGAGTCATTGATTTTTGAATGGTATCCAAATATTTGATGTTGATATCATAAATTTCGGCTAATGCAATATACGGAGATACTTCATGATCTTTATTGTTTACTGCAAAATTGGTTGCGTAAAGATATTTACGTTTTATATTGTTGTCTTGCAAAGCGTTTATGCTATCTATTGCTTTTGCATTATTGCTTTTTATAGCTTTAAATTTTTGCTCAATCAAGGTTAGATTTTCGTCACTGAAACGAGAATTTATTTTTTTGTATTCCTCATATAATTCCTGGTTTTTTGAACCAGTAATTTTGGCACTTGAAATAAATGAATCTAAGTTTGTGTCAATATTGATTGTTCCAGGTTCTGCAAAAAACATGATGTTGTTGTCAAGTGAGTTAGTTACACCTCTGTCAAGATATAGGTACAGCATTTCGGGAGATTTTAAGTCAATGTTACTTTCAAAAGCAGAATTTCCGTCAATTTTGATGCTATCGATCGCCACAAGGGAAGAGTCAGCATATCTTTGAATGTACAAAGTTCCTTCTTTTAATCCTTTGATGTTTCCTGTGATATGCAGATTTGTTTTGGATTCATTTTTGTTACAAGCAACCAAAAGAAATAGAGTAACAAAAGCAATAATTGAATTTTTCATGTGTAAATAATATTTGTTTTTTTGGGAAACATAAAAACGCTATTCTCATTGTTGAATTAGGGCGATTTTAGTTTTGTTTATTTTTGGCGCAAAATAAAGAAAATTGTTGGAATGAACCGTTTTAATGAGAGTGAATTTCAAAAAAAAATCCCATTCGCCGCCGCGAATGGGATTTTGTGTAAGGTTGTTATACCTTTCGTCATTATATTATATCTAATGAGGTTGGTATAATGCCGTTGTATATTTTCATTTGGCTCAATTTTTATTGGAGTATTTTGAAATAACAAACGGTATTAAGATTATCCTTTCAGCCAGGCTTCTCTCAAAGCTGCTTTTGAAGCATCGGTTGCTTCAAGACCATCGGTATCTATATAAGGAAGTTTTACTGTTCCTTTTAATACTTGCTCTTTTCCGTCGCGTTTAATTTTTATAGAGATTGCATCGTTCTCTTTCCATTTTTGACTTTCTGAAATCATGTCGTAAATGTTGCTTAGAGAATAAGGTTTGTCATTGATGGCAAGGATGATATCTCCACCTTTTAAGTCTAATGCTGTATAGAAAATAGTCAATTCTTTGTTTGGAGCTACAAAAATCTCGTTGGTTTCATGATTAACAGCGATGTATGGAGCCTGACCTTTTAGGAATATCCCTTCTGATGTTTTTTTGGTAACTTTTGTTACTCCAACTTTTGCTAAATACTCATAGTAAGGAATAGGTGTTGGTCCAGATACATATGTTGTTAAAAAAGTTCCAACTTCAGGATAGGTTAATGACGTTATTTTTGCAAATAAATCAGCATCATTAAATGGTTTTGAAACTCCATATTCATTAGATAATTGATGCATTAAATCTAATATTCCTCTTTTTCCTCCGCTACTTTCTCTGATTTGTATATCCAAACACATTCCGATTAATGCTCCTTTTTGATATACATTTAAGTATTGATCTTTATAAGGCTCAGTTAGTACATTAGCACTCATCGTTGTAAATGGCATGGTGTCATTCAAAGCGTTGGCGCTTTCTATTTTTTCGGATATACGAGAATAGAATTCATTCTCATTTATTAATCCTTGATTGATTTGGAAAAGATTGGCGAAATATTCAGTTACACCTTCATACATCCATAAATGTTGAGACATTTTTGGTGCATTATAATCAAAATATTGGATTTCTTTTGAATGGATTGTTAATGGAGTTACGATATGAAAAAATTCATGTGAAACTACATCTTTCATTTGTTTTACCAATTCGTCTTTTGGCATCATTTCTGGCATAACAACAGTAGTTGCTGTAGGATGTTCCAATGCACCAAAACCTTTTGCATCGGTTGGTGACATTGTAGAAAGATAAAGAATTACAGTGTATTTTTTTGTGGAATTGATTTTTCCTAAAAAAGTTTTTTGAGCAGTCATCATTGTTTTCATTTCTGGAGTAATACTCTCTGCTGTGAATTTTCCTGATGGTGAGTATACTGCAATTTGAATATCCATACCATCTACAGTAAAAGAAGTGTAGTCAGGTTTGGAATACATGATAGGGTTTTCGATTAATTCTGAATAAAGTGGCATTTCAAAAAGATCTACTGTTGAAGAAGCATCTTTGTCAATCATTGAAGTTGCTCCCCAAATTGTTTCAGGATGAGTAATGGTAACTTTATAAGGAATCTCTTTTTTGTCTTGAAAGTATCCAACAAAACCATGTAAGTTTAGCATAAAGTTTTTATTCACATCTATGTTTGTACCGGTTGGAGAGAATACATCATCTTTTCCAAAACCTCTTCCTTTTTCAGTGTCAAAAGTGTCGTTTACTAGGTAAGTAATTTTTGCTAATGATTTTGCTTTTTTGATTGACCAAGTGTTATCATCTGTTTTGGTAACAGTCAATAAGTTTCCTTTGCTGTCATAGGCTTTAAAATCAGCAACGTATTTTCCGTAATCATCTACTGAATAGGTTCCAGGAACTGTTTTTGGAAGACTATAAGTGATTTCGTCTGTTTTGATTTTTGGAGCTTTTACAGTAACCAAAACTTGGTCATCCTTTACATCAATAAGATTGATGTTGACTTCAATTTCTTCTTTTTTTGAATCTACTGGATTTGTAGTGCTAGCTTTGCTTGTCCAAATTAGAGAAGAAAAAGCAAATGCAAAGATTATTTTTTTCATTTTGTAAGTGTTTGTTTTGTGCATTAGTATTTCAAAAACTAAAAATGTTACAAAAATGTTTTAATTAAAGAGGTTGTTGCAAAAAAATAACTAAAAAGGGTAGCTGCTACTCGCTGGAAAGAACTGTTTTATTGTTTCAAATGTTAATACTTGCTTGATTCACAGCGCTCAACGGATTAAAAGTGGAATAAAAAAAAACTCCTGAAATTCAGGAGTTTAAAAGGTTTGGTTAGTCTAGTTTGTTTTTTATGTAATATTTTCCATCTAAATCTTCGTCAAAATCATCGATTTTAAGAGGTTTCGGCTTTGGTTTACTTGCAATAGCTTTCTTTTTCCACATTTCATATTTTTCGGTTGGCATTTTCTTTTTCATAATTTCAAGAACCTCTTTCTCGTCTAAGCCGAATTCTTTCTTGATAATCTCAAACGGATTTCTTTCTTCTTGGGCCAATGTAACAAGTCTTTCTGTTTGTTCCCAGTTTAATTCTTTGCGGTTACTCTTTTTCATCACGTGAAAATTAATTCTATTTGGTGTTAATGATTAATAAATCTGATTTTAAATCTTATACCAATATTAATAAAAATAATTATTACTTTTTATTTTAATTAAAAAAAATATTCAAATTTTTAATTCTTTTTTGACGTGCGATACTTTTTAAAAAGAGTTTAAATTAATTTCCGATCGATTGTTTTCTTTTCAGTTAGCTTATTTGATTACTCGAAAGGTTAGATTTATTCTTGGCCCGATAGGTTTGGCTGTTTTTGGGACTTGATGTTTCCAGAAATGCTGTGTAGTTCCTTGCATTAATAACAAACTTCCGTTTTCTAAAATAAGGTTCTTTTTTTGAGTGGTATCAAAGTTGTGTTTCAATTGAAAGTTGCGTTCTGCTCCTAAACTTAATGATGCGATTACGGGATTTATGCCTAATTCTTTTTCATTATCCGCATGCCATCCATTACTATCGCTGCCATCTCTGTAATAATTCAATAAAACGGTTGTGAAATTAGTTTTGGAAACACTTTCTACAAGCGATTTAATTTTTTGTAAAGACAATGTCCAATGATGAGGTTGCATAGTGATATTAGAGTAGGAGTAAGGTTTTCCTTCGTTCCCGTATAAAGCGGTTAATCGCGGCTGTAGATGTTTTTTGCCATAAACCGTAATTTCATCCTGTTGCCAAGGAATGTTTTCAAGTAATTCCTGAAAAAGTGAATCAGCTTCTTCTTTTGAAAGAAAAGCAGGGAAGTATATGATTTCAGCATCTGGTAAATTAAAAACTATGGGCTCGGATTGAAATAGTGAATTCATATTGCAAAAATAAAGAGAAAAACAAAATCTAGTATTTCGTTTTTCTCTTTATAATTTATTTTTTGATTATAAAATCTAAGCTTCAGAATGGTCTTGCAATAAATTTTTATAGATAAAACCAGCTACAATAGCACCCAAAATAGGAGCGGCCCAAAACAACCAAAGTTGAGATAGTGGTTCACCACCTACGAAAATAGCCTGAGATAATGATCTTGCAGGATTTACAGAAGTGTTCGTAATTGGAATACTGATTAAATGAATAAGGGTAAGTCCAAGTCCAATAGCAATCCCGGCAAATCTTCCATTGGCAAATTTATCAGTGGCGCCAAGTATAATTAAAAGGAAAAATAATGTTAGTACAAATTCAGCAATAAAAGCAGCTTGCATAGAATAACCATCTGGAGAAAAAGCACCATATCCATTAGATGCAAAAGCGCCAGCTTTAGTATTATCTATCATAAATCCAGCTTTTCCAGAAGCAATAGTATAAAGTGTTCCGGCAGCTGCAACAGCACCTACGCATTGTGCTATTATATAAGGAAGTAATTCTTTAGCCGAAAATCTTCCGCCAGCCCATAATCCAAAAGAGACAGCTGGATTAAAATGCCCTCCTGAGATATGTCCAACAGCGTAAGCCATGGTCAAAACAGTTAAACCAAAGGCCAATGAAACTCCCACAAATCCAATTCCTAAATCAGGTATGCCTGCGGCGAATAATGCACTACCACAACCTCCAAAAACCAACCAATACGTTCCGAAAAATTCTGCAAAAAGTTTTTTCATGATAAAAAAATTAAGTTAATAGCTAATAGGTAAAATGTTTAAAATAGTTTTCAATACAAAGCCTCTGTAATTTAATAAGAATTGTATGGATTACGAATTTATAAAAAAATTAACAAATAATAACTATAACTGTATTTTTTTAAAGCTGATAATCAGTGAGATTACTCTTTTTTGAAGTTGATATTCATTATAATGATAGCCAATATAATGAGGAGTATACCTACCCATTGTAACAAAACAACATTTTCATGTAAAAGAAAATAAGCCATTAAAACCGAAACAGGAAGTTCAAGTGCCGAAACTATACTTCCTAATCCAATTCCTGTAAGCGGAAATCCAGCATTCATAAGCATTGGTGGGATAATTGTACCAAAAAGGGATAGTATGATTCCCCATTTAAGGAATATTGTATAATGGAATTCTGTGTTTTGTGTCGCGATTCCAAAGGCAAAAACAATTACAGCTCCTCCCAAAAGCATATACAAACTGCGTTGTGCTGAAGAAATTCCTAAGGCAACTCGATTGGCAGTAAACATAGTGGTTGTGAATGAACAGGCAGCCAACATTCCCATAACAAGTCCTCTCCAATCCAACTGAATTTCATTTTTAAAGATGTTGGTAGCCAAAAGTGTTCCTGTTAAAACCACAAGAGCCGCCACTATTTTTTGTGTTGAAGGGATTTTTTTTTCCAGAATCATTTCCAGAATCAAACCAATCCACACCGTTTGCATTAATAATACAATGGCAATAGAAACAGGAATATATTTAACGGCCATATAATAAAAGACACTGGTCAGTCCCATAGAAGTGCCCGCAATCATCAACTGGAATATGTTTTTCTTTGTGGCTTTGATAACGTCATTTTCGCTTTTGGCTTTTTGAAACCAATTAATGATAAGAATTCCGGTAATTCCTAATACGAATTGTGAGATAGTAACTTCGGCGGTAGTATATCCTTCGTCATAAGCCATTTTTACAAATGTGGCTAGCATTCCGTAACTAGTCGCGCCAAATCCTACCAAAAATACTCCTTTGAGTGTATTGTTTTTAAACATATTTGAATGTGTGTGTTTAGATGTTTCTTTGTGATAAAAAGAAATCGACTTTGATTAGATAGTCGGCTGTTGTTCTTTTTCGAGCTCTTTATGGGTCAAATCACTCAAATGCAAACGCAGTGCATCAACCGAAATGTTAATCTCCCAAAAGCAAAGTGCCAAAGAGATTAACAGAGCAAGCAAACTGAAACCAAATAAATAAATTCCAGTCAGCTGATAATCTAAGAATAATACCAGCATTGTAAAAACAGACAGAAATAAACTCAACACACCTGCCATCTGCATAAAGCGAATAAGAGTCAATCGCAGGTTGAGGTTTTTTATTTCCAGCAAAATCAATCGATTCTCCTTTTCTTTATAGGCTTTCTTCAGGCCGCGTATAATGGTCGCGAGTGTCAAAAACCGATTAGTGTAAGCCAACAAGATTAATGAAGTTGCCGAAAACAGTAAAGCAGGAGTTTCTATATGAAGTGTCATTAATGTAATTTTTAGATTGCAAAGTTCGTTTTTTTTAAGCAGTAATAAAAACCGCAAGTATAGTTTGTAGAAGGTCGAAAAGAAGGGGTAATATATAAGGTAGCCAAAATCCCAATATTCAGGAGCTATTTCCCGCTATCCGCTACAATCTTGTGGTCCGAACCCCGGACCACAAGGATTTTCGCTACTATCGGGGCTAGGGCTTGGGTTTTTCATAAGAAAGAAAGCAAAAGATTCATAGCTTATATATAGGAGATCCATTTACAGAAGGAAAACCACTTCTTATATATAGGAGATGCGGTTTGAAAAAGGAAAGAGCCGCAGAAATCCGTTTTTTTTACATTTTTTTCAAGCCATTCCAACCCCAAAACAAACCAGAAAGGAGCAAAAGCGATTAAATTATAAGAAACAGCCTATTGAAATTTTGAAATCCACAAAAAAGGTTATCTGTAAATTTCAATATATCAATGCGTTAAAAATTAATTGTAAAATTAAAGTAAAATAAATGTAAAAAGCCATTGTTTAAACGAATAAACGTGCTACTTTTGCACCCGCAACAACGCACAAGTTCTTTCACATACTGACAAGCAAACGAATTGAAACTGAAAATTTATTTTCAAAAAAGATTCAAAAAAGCTTGTGAGAAAAGAAAAAGCTTTGTACTTTTGCACCCGCTAATCGAAAGACTAGTGCATAAGAAACAAGAAGAACACGTTCCTAGACATATTGAATTGACAGCCGTTTTTATAT